>DWUW01000084.1 GCA_019120525.1 Candidatus Eisenbergiella stercorigallinarum
GGATGTGCTTTACCGGATCCTGCCCTATACGGGGCTGAGCACAGCGCTGGATTACCGTCATGCGCTGGCGTCCCTGCCTGTCTGGGAAGCGTTCCTTTCCAGGATAACCGGGATCCATCCGGCCATCATCGCCCACAGTGTGCTGCCGCTAGTGCTGATCCCGCTGACCTATCTGGTATATTTCCGGATCGGCATGCGGCTTCTTGGGGGACATCTGAAGAAAACGGCAGTCTTTTTGATCCTGGTGAGCCTTCTTCAGATTTTCGGAAATACTTCCATTTATACCAACGCGACCTTTTTCCTGATGAGGACCTGGCAGGGGAAGTCGCTGCTCTGCAATCTGGTGCTCCTTACGGCTGTCTGGGCCTTCCTTCAGCTCTGGGAAAGGGAGGGCGCGGGAGAGAGAAAGGGGAAAAAACAGGCGGGCTGGTGGCTGCTGCTCACCGCGAACAGCATGGCGGCAGCCATGGCGACGACCATGGGCGCTTTCCTCCTGGCGCTTTTTACCGCTGTCTGCGGCCTGGTCCTGGCATTGAGGCAGAAACGGCCGGGATATCTGCTCCCACTTGCCGCGACATGCGTTCCCGGACTCGTTTACCTGGTCATTTATGCGGCGGTGGTTATCCTGTAGCGCGGCGGAAACAGAGGTGAAGTTATGAAAGAGATCCTGACAATCTTTATGGACTACTGCGGAAGCGGCATATACCCCTTCCTGTTCCTTCTGTCCCTGGTGTATCTGTTCGTGACGGAAAAGGACAGAAAAATACGTCTGGTGCTTCTGGAAGCGTCGGCGGTGATCCTGGTCCTGTTTTTCTTTCCCCTGTTTAAAATGGGCATGGATCTGGTGGAAGAGGCGGGGACCTATTATCGGATCCTGTGGCTTTTGCCCATGACCGTGGTGACGGCTTATGCCGGAGTCCGTCTCATCGCCCGCCATACCAGGATCGGCCTGGTGCTCCTTGCCGCGGTCTGTATCCTGGGCGGGGAATATGTATATGACAATATCAACGTCTCCAAAGCGGAAAACCGTTATCACATGCCGGCGGAGGTGCCGGCGATCTGCGACCTGATCATGCCGGCGGAGGATGAGGAACGCGTCTGGGCGGTATTCCCCTCCGAACTTCTGCAGTATGTCAGGCAGTACACTTCTGACATCCAGATGCCGTACGGCAGGGAAATGCTGGTGGCAAGCTGGGACCACACGGAGCATCCTCTTTACGCGCTGATGGAAGCGGAAACCATCCATATCGACCTGGTGGCGGAGCTTCTGGACGATTACGGCGTCCAGTATCTGATCCTGAATAAGGCAAGGCCTGTGGAAGGGGAACCCTCGGAATACGGTCTGGAAAAGATCGGGGAGATCGGCGGTTACGATGTGCTGCGCAATACGGATGTGCCGATCTATAAAAGGAACGCGGACGGGTCCGTGACAGAACAGGAGGAAAGCCAGCCCGTACAGCAGGAAACGGACGCCGAAGAGGCAATGGAAACGCAAGAGGCGGCGGACGTGGTGGAAGCGATGGAAACGGACGCGGAAAAAAACGGCTTTGTGATCGCCGTCGATCCCGGGCATCAGGCAAAGGGGAATTTTGAAACGGAGCCGATCGGCCCCGGCGCGTCCGAGACCAAGGCGAAGGTATCCGCGGGGACGGAAGGAAAGGAAAGCGGCCTGAAGGAATATGAGCTGACCCTGGCAGTCTCCCTGAAGCTGCGGGATGAGCTGGAAAGAAGGGGCTATGAGGTGCTCCTGACCCGGACTGTGAACGAGGTGGATATCAGCAATTCCGAGCGCGCGGCCATTGCCAACGACGCCGGCGCCGATGCTTTTATCCGCGTCCACGCCAACGGCTCCTCCGATACGTCGGTCAAGGGCGCGATGACCATCTGCCAGACGGCTAAGAATCCCTATAATGGAGAACTTTATCCGGCCAGCAGGGCGCTGGCCGGACATGTGCTGGACGGGCTTGTGGAGGCCACGGGCTGCAGCAGGCAATCCGTCTGGGAAACGGATACCATGAGCGGGATCAACTGGTGCCAGGTCCCCGTGACCATTGTGGAAATGGGATATATGACGAATCCTGAGGAAGATCTTCTCCTCGCGTCGGAGGACTATCAGGAAAAGATCGCGGCCGGGATCGCTGATGGGATCGGCCGGTTCCTGCTGCCTGACTAATCGCCGATCAGATAGATCAGCTTCGCGAACCGGTCCGCGATCCGCTGCCTGCCCGCCTCATTCAGGCGCCAGCCGTCTGTCAGGCATTCTTCCGCCTGATTTTCCGATACGGCGCCATAATAGTTGTCGATGATGCTGACGCCGTTTGCCATTGCCACATCGATTTCATGAAGGACATAGTCCGGAAGCGTGCCGTTTCCCAGATCCTGCGTGTCCGCGTCGATCAGGTTCCCGCTCCCGTCCGTGTACTGGCCGTATGTGGGAGAAAGGATCACGATGCGGATATGGGGGAAGGTCTTCTGGATCAGCTGGATGGAGGCGTTCAGCGCGCCGTTCCAGGTGATCAGGTTGATGTCGTTGTTTTCATCCATGACCGGGCGGTCGTCGGCATAATCGCTTAAGTCGTACATGATCACGATCGTGTCCACGGAGGAAAAATCCACGCTCTTCAGCGTATCCAGGGCGGCTCGGGTCCCTTCCTTGTCCTCCACCAGCCCTGCGGCATAATCCATCAGCGTATAGTCGCCGCCGCAGAAGGAGGCCGTTACCAGATACAGGCTCATGGCGTCCAGCGGGTAGCTGTCGGAATAAGCTTCATACTTCATGGAAAGATAGGAATCGGGGATCGCGCAGTTGTGGACTGTGGCGCCGCATTCCCGGGCGATCATCTCCGCAAGCCCGCTGCTTCCGCGTTCGTCTGCGAAAGGGGCGTTCCCAAGGCAGACAATGGTTTCTGTCCCGTCGTCCTCATGCCCTTCCAGAAGGCTTTCATCCATTGGCTGGATATAATCCTGAGGCTCCGTATCGAATTCAGAGGTATCCGCGTTGGGATCGTATCCCGAATCCACGCCGATGTTCCAGATGATCAGCCGGATGGCGGCGATCAGGAACATGAGCACGATCACCGCAAGGATCCCGAGATGGATGTAATGGGACCGGTCCGGCCTGCGCCCTTTTTTGACAAAAGAGGAACGGGAAGCAGAGGGGCCGTGTCTTCTGCCAAAGGAAAAAGAACGGCCTGCCGGATGGGCTGCCCTTCTTCTTTTCTTCCTTCTTCTTTGTTTGCGGCGGATTTCCGGATTCCCTGCCATTCTGTCA
>DWUW01000085.1 GCA_019120525.1 Candidatus Eisenbergiella stercorigallinarum
ATTCGTCCCAGGTGATATAATCCTGCCTTTTCATAACAGCTCCTTTACTTCGTCCCGAAGATCCGGTCGCCCGCGTCCCCCAGGCCCGGCACAATATAACCATGGTCGTTCAGCTTCTCATCCAGCGCCCCCACATACAGATCCACGTCCGGATGCTCCTTCTGCATCCGCGCGATCCCTTCCGGCGCCGCGATGATACACATAAAATGGATCTTCTTACAGCCCTTTTCCTTCAGCATCCGGATAGCGGCGGCTGAAGACCCGCCGGTGGCCAGCATGGGATCCACGACAAAAACCTCCCTTTCCGCGCAGTCCGCCGGGAGCTTACAGTAATATTCCACCGGCTCCAGCGTTTCCGGATCCCGGTACAGGCCGATATGGCCGACCTTCGCCGCGGGGATCAGGTTCAGCATTCCGTCCACCATGCCAAGACCTGCCCGCAGGATCGGCACGATCGCCATCTTTTTCCCCTGAAGCTCTTTCACCGTCGTTTTACAGATCGGCGTCGTGATCTCCACCTCCGTAAGCGGCAGGTTCCTGGTCGCTTCATAGCAGATCAGCGTGGCGATCTCCCCGATGGTCTGCCGGAAATCCTTCGTCCCCGTCTCTGTCCTTCTGATATATCCGATCTTATGCTGAATGAGCGGATGATCCATAATCACTACCTTTGACATGACTGTTCCTCCTTAATGCCGCCTTCCTTTTATCCTTCCATCTCTGTGATCTTTCCAACCCTGCGCGCATGCTTTTCCTCACCGGAAAACGGGGTATCAAGAAAGGCCTCCACAATTCCCAGCGCCAGGTTCTTTCCAACAATCCCCGCTCCCATCGCCAGCATATTCGCGTCATTATGCTCTCTGGTGAGCCGTGCGGATACGCTGTCCGAACAGAGCGCGCAGCGGATCCCCTTCACCTTGTTCGCCACGATGGAAATCCCGATCCCTGTGGTACAGATCACGATCCCTCTCCCGCACTTTCCTGACGATACTGCCTCGGCAGCTGCCCGTCCAAAATCCGGATAATCGCAGGAGGCTTCTGAAAAGCAGCCGAAATCCTCCCATTCCAGCCCGCGTCCCTCCAGATAACGGATCACCTCCTGCTTCAGCGCATATCCGCCATGGTCACATCCCAATGCAATCTTCATTCTCCTCATCCTCCGTTCCTTTCCTTTCATACAGGGATCACATGATGCCCCGCCGCCTTCAGAAGACGGTTCATAATTGCCTGTCCCATCCCCCGGTCCGAAAAGGCCTCCGAATACATAACCTGCGTGCCCTCGTCGTCAAATTCCCTCAGGATCCGGTAAAGGCTGTGGGCGATCGCCGCTTCATCCAGCCTGCTTCCCACGCTCCTGACACAGTCCGCATGGTATAAACGGACGGTTTCGTCCGTGGCGATCACACCGGTCTTTTTCCCCTGCCCCGCCGCCTCCGCGCAGAGCTCATTGATGCGCCTTACCACCTTGTCCGGTTCCCCTTCCACGATCGCCAGGTCGCCCTGCGGCGCGTAATGGCGGTATTTCATTCCCGGCGCCCTGGGGCGCACATCGGACGAGGCGTCCAGGATCGTACGGTCCGTGGAAACACTTCCCAAAACCTCCTCCAGCATTTCCTGCGTCACATACCCCGGCCTCAGGATCATGGGTTCCTTTTCCGTCAGGTCCACGATCGTGGACTCAAGGCCGATCCCCACATCCCCGCCGTCCAGGATCATATCGATCTTCCCGTCCATGTCCTCCGCCACATATCTCGCGCTGGTCGGACTGGGCCTGCCGGAAGTATTCGCGCTCGGAGCGGCCACAAACCCTCCCGCGGCGTCAATCAGGCGCTGTGCCACCGGATGGGAGGGAAAGCGCACCGCCACCGTGTCAAGGCCGCCTGTCGTCTCCGGAGGGATCACATCCTTCTTTTTCAGGATCATGGTCAGAGGGCCCGGCCAGAATGCCTTCGCGACAGCCGCCGCCCTGTGGTCCGGATCCCATGCGATCCGTTCCAGGTCGGAAAACCGGCAGATATGCACGATCAGGGGATTGTCGGAAGGCCTGCCCTTGGCCGCATATATCTTCCGGGAGGAAGCGGGATTCAGCGCGTCTCCCCCCAGGCCGTACACCGTTTCGGTCGGGAAGGCCACAAGCCCGCCCGCCTTCAGGATCCCTCCTGCCTTCTTCAGCCTTTCTTCATCTTTCCCGCTCCCGTCCATCACTTCATAAAGTGTCTTCATCTCATCCGCTTCTTTCCGGGCGCCACGCGCCTGTTTCGTTTTATTGTACCACATCAAACCGGCTCAGGAAAGACCTGACAGCAGAGCGTTTCCTGAACGCCGTTTTTTTATTTTCATTTTTTCTGGCCGTTTAAGAACTGCATCAATGCCATGTGAATATGCCATGCCAGTTTTTCCTGATAATAGCTGTCGGTAAGCTTCGCGGTTTCCTCCCCGTTGGAAAGGAAGCCGCATTCCACGATGACTAACGGGCGGCCCGTCTTTTTAAGCAGATAATAACTGTCGTTCGCTTTTGCCATCCTGCGGTTTTCCGGATCCAGCTTCCCGGCCAGGCGGTTCTGGATCAGCTCAGCCGCCTGCTTCCCCGCCGCGCTGTTCTCATAAAAAAAGGTCTGCGCGCCCTTTATGGCCACATCCTCATAGCTGTTCTGGTGAATGCTCACAGCAATGTCCGGCTGCGCCTCCTCAATGATCTGGACGCGCCGCTTCATATCCTGTACCTTTTTATTGGAAGCGTTCTCATCATACAGCCCCGTATCCGTGGTTCTGGTCATCACCACCTTCACGTCGGAGGCTTCCAGGAACAGCCTGAGCTTTTCCGCGACCTTCAGATTGATCTCCTTTTCCAGCTCCCCATTGCTTCCAACCTTTCCCGGATCGATGCCGCCATGCCCGGCGTCGATCACCACGCAGGGAACCGGCGCCGTCTCCGTCTGTATCCGGTTTCCGTCCACCAGAACAGCCGTCTGCCCGGCAGACCAGAAAACAGCGCTCAATAACAGGACTGTCGCCGCTCCTTTCAGCAATCCTTCCTTCAGTTCCGTCCTCATAAGGCCCGCGTATCCTTCCTGCTTCCTTAATCATATATATGAACGCAGGCCTGCCTAGATGCAGCCTTCCGGGAAACCGGCGTCAGCTGCCGGCATAATCCGAAATGACCGCCCATACGTCCGGATGGCCGGCTTCATATCCCAGCTTCCATGCGGCCACGCCGCCGATGCCATACTGCCCCATCACCTGAAGCTTTGCCTGAAGGGACTGCGCGTCCTCCAGCCAGACCTGGAAAAAGGCTCCGTTTTCCTCAAATTCCGCGTAATTCTGACAGGTTTCCTCATCCCACACCGGTTCGATCCCGCGCTGCGCCAGGAAATTCTCCGCCGTCGTCATCCCCACCGCCTGGCTCTTTACGCCGTCCGTTCCGGTCTCCCAGATACGGGTATAAAACGGGACCGCGTTGACCACCTTTTCCGCGGGGACATACTCTGTCATCGTACGGATCCCTTCTTCCACATAGCCGATAGACGCCACGCTTCCCGTTTCCTGGGAGCCGCCGTAATGCTCGTCATATCCCATAACGATCACATAATCCGCCACAATCCCCTGTTCCTTCCAGTGATAGTGGGAATTGTAATTCTTCGGCACATAATTATCCACAGAAAGCACCAGCCCGTTCGCCCTGCAGGGAATGGACAGCTCGCGGATGAATTCAATATAATCCTCCCCCGCGTCCTCCGGCACCTGCTCAAAGTCCACATTTATGCCGTCCACCCCAAGGGCAAGAGCCGTTTC
>DWUW01000086.1 GCA_019120525.1 Candidatus Eisenbergiella stercorigallinarum
CAGCAGGATATAGGGAAAGGACATGACCATGTCCGTAAAACGCATGATGACCATATCCACCGCGCCGCCGAAATACCCGGCCAGAAGGCCCAGCACCACGCCGATCACCGTGGAGATCAGGGTTGCCATCACACCCACCAGAAGGGAGATGCGGGTGGCATACAGAAGACGGCTGAATACGTCCCGGCCGATCTGATCCGTTCCCAGCCAGTGCTCGGCGCTGGGTGCGCCGGAAAAGGGGCCGACGATGGCGTCCGGATCATAGGGCGCGATCAGCGGGGCAAGCAGGGCGGCTCCCACAAGGATGACCACCACCACAAGGCTGACGGCGGCAAGATGATGTCTGCGGAATCTGCGGAAAACGGTCTGCAGATAGCTTTCATTCGTGATATCCGTGTTTTTTCTTTTCATCTCTCTCACCCCCTGCCTACTGAAGCTGAATCGTGGGGTCAACCAGCGCGTACAGAATGTCCGTCAGCAGATTGGCCATGAGGACCACAACGGCGGAGAGCAGACACACGCCCATGATCACCGGATAATCCCGGCTGGTGATGGCGCTCATGGTCATCAGACCCAGCCCGGGCCAGGAAAAGACCTGCTCCACGATGACCTGGCCGCCGAACAGCAGCGGGATCTCCATGCCGATCACCGTCACGATGGGGATCAGGGCGTTTCTCAGGGCGTGCTTGTTGATGACCTTAAATCTTCCGATGCCCTTCGCCCGGGCCGTGCGCAGATAGTCCTGCTGCAGGATCTCAAGCACCGCGCTGCGGATATACCGGATGTTCGTTCCCGCCATAGAAACGGCGAGCACGATCACCGGCATCACCATGTGCGCCGCCACATCCAGAAAGCCCCCTTCGGTCCCTAGCGTCTTCATGCCGCTGGAGGGAAGCCAGCCCAGCTTGACCGTGAATACGAAGATCAGAAGCAGGGACAGGAAAAAGCCCGGGATGCTGCTCCCCAGAAAGGAAAGGGTGACCACCGTATAATCCCCTTTGGAATACTGATGGATGGCGCTGTATATGCCCGCCGGAACGGCGATTAAGAGGCTTACGATCAGGGACACTCCCATTAAAAGCAGAGTGGGCCCAAGGTGGCTTCCGATCATGTCCGCCACCGGCTGATAGCTGTCGATGGAATAGCCCATGTTCCCATGCAGAAGCTGGCCCAGCCAGACAAAATACTGCACATAGAACGGCTTGTCCAGACCCAGCTGGATCGCCCTCGCTTCCACCGCCGCCTGGGAAACTCTGGGCCCCTGCAGCATCTCCAGGGGGCTTCCCGCCATGCACATGATCGCGTAATCAATGATGGTGATTCCGATCAGGACCGGAATGGCGATCAGGATCCGTTTGACGATATACTTACCCATGCGCTCTGGCCTCCTTTCCGTTTGCGACGGGGCAGGCCGCGAAATGCCCGCTTCCCGGCTTCACCTCGCGCATCTGCGGCTCCGTCTGCCGGCAGCTTTCCTGCGCGAAGGGACATCTGGGATGAAATCTGCAGCCGGAGGGCGGCTCCTGGCTGGAACCCACCTCTCCCTCCAGAAGCTTTCTCTCCTGTCCCGCCTTCTCCGGATCCGGCACCGGCGCGGCCGCGATCAGCGCCTTTGTGTAGGGATGAGCGGGGGAACGGAACACATCGGCCGCCTTCCCGATCTCCACGATCTTCCCCAGATACATCACGGCGATCCTGTCGCTCACATAATTCACCGCTCCAAGGCCGTGTCCCACAAAGATGCAGGTCAGGTTCAGCTCCTTCTGCAGGGATTTTAACAGATTCAGAATCTGCGCCTGGATGGACACATCCAGAGCGCTCACCGGCTCGTCGCAGACCAGGAACCGGGGATTTAAGGACAGCGCCCTCGCGATCCCGATCCTCTGTCTCTGTCCGCCGGAAAATTCATGGGGATACCTTCCCAGCACGTTCCGGGAAAGGCCGACCATGTCCAAAAGCCTCTCCAGCTCCTTTCCCACCGTCGCCTTCGTCGCGATGCGATGGTAAAGCATGGGCTGGGACAGGATCTCATAGATATGCTTTCTGGGGTTCAGGGAAGAATAGGGATCCTGAAACACCATCTGAAGCTGGGTGCGGATCTGACGCAGCTCGCCCGGCTTCATGGCGGAAAGATCCTTCCCGTCATAACGGATGATCCCCTCCGTGGGACGCTCCAGCCCCACGATCTGTCTTCCGATGGTGGATTTGCCGCAGCCGGACTCTCCCACCAGCCCCAGGGTCTCTCCCTCGCGCACGGAAAAGCTCACGCCGTCCACTGCATGGGTATAACCGGTGGTATGCGTGATGATCCCGCCCTTTAAGGGATAATATTTTTTCAGATTTTCAACTTCCAGAAGGATGCGCCCTCTCTCGGGAGGCTCCTTTCCCGGAAGCTCGCTGTTGTTGCCTTCGTTTCTCTGCACTTCATCGTCCTCCGATTCGGAATCTACCGTACTTCCTTCCATCTTGCGCATCTGACCAGACGGCCCTCTCCCGCTGCCTGATCCTCCTGCGGCCTGTCGCATTCCGGCGCGCGGAAGGCGCAGCGGTCCGCGAACCGGCAGCCCCTGATGGAATCGTAGTTTTCCGGCACGATGCCGGGAATGGAAACAAGCTCTCTTTCCGGCGCGTCATAGATGCTGGGCACCGTCGCCAGCAGCGCCTTCGTATAGGGATGATGCGGGGAGGCGAACAGCTCCTTCACCGGAGCCTCCTCGATGATCTGTCCCGCGTACATCACCAGGACCCGGTCCGCCATGCTGGCGACCAGGCCGATATCGTGGGTGATCAGGATCAGGGACATCCCGATCTCCTTCTTCAGCTTTTTCAGAAGGCTCATGATCTGCGCCTGAATGGTCACATCCAGGGCCGTCGTCGGCTCGTCCGCGATCAGCAGGGCCGGATTGCAGCAAAGCGCCATGGCGATCATGGCTCTCTGGCGCATCCCGCCGGAAAGGGTGTGGGGATATTTTTTCATGACGGCATGCGCGTCCGGCATGCCCACCTGGGAAAGAACCTTTTCCGCCCGCTCCCTCGCTTCCTTCTGATCCAGATGCAGATGGGTGCGGATGCTTTCCGTGATCTGATTTCCAATGGTGAAAACCGGATTCAGGGAAGTGAGCGGGTCCTGAAAGATCATGGACAGCCGGTTTCCCCGAATCTCATCCAGCTCCTTCTCCGAAAGGGAAAGAAGGTTCTTACCGTCAAACAGGACAGAGCCGTCCGTGACAGCCCCGCCCCTTCCAAGCAATCCCATAATGGAAAGTGAGGTGACGGATTTTCCGCATCCGGATTCCCCCACGATGCAGACCGTCTCTCCCTCATCCACGTGAAAACTGATATGATCTACGCTGACCGTTTCCCCGTAATCCGCAGTGAACGAGGTGGTCAGCCCCTGTACCTCAAGCAAATGCGACATGGCATCTCCTCACCTGTTTGGGAGAGCGGAAGGGCGAACCCTCCCGCTCCTGTATGATTTCTGTTTCTTCCTCAGGCTTTCCGTTATTCCGTCACGTCCCAGTTCTGCACATCGTTAAAGAAGCCGAACACGCTGGGCGTCGCTCCCGTGAGCCGTTTGCTTACCGCTCCCTGGGCACTGATGATATAGGCGGAAAACATGGGAACGTCCTCCTGCATCTTTTTGTCCGCGATGGAGTAAAGCTCCGTCAGCTCCGCCGCGTCGCTGGTGGTCTGCGTGCCGGCCAGCGCCTCGTTCACCGTATCGTCCGCGTAGCTGGTCCAGCTTCCTTCGCCGCCCAGCAGCCATGCCATATCCGTATAGGGATCCACGGGAGAATAGGTGTACTGCACCGCAAGGATGTCATAATCCTTGCTTCCCGCCACGCTCATCAGCGTCGCGAAATCCACCGTGGTGATCTCCGCCTTGATTCCGACCGCCGCCCACTGCGCCGCCATAACGGTGGCCGCGTTCACGAAGGTGGTATCTCCGGAATTCACATAGAAACGAAGGGTCTGGCTTCCGTCCCAGCCCGCCTCCGCAAGAAGCTCCTGCGCCTTCGCGGGATCATAGGTGATGGGAGTGATCGTTTCATCAAAATAAGGGCTGGCGCTGGACAGGAAGCCATCCACCACCTCGCCGTGGCCGTTCAGCAGCTGCTCCAGGATCTGATTTCTGTCAATGGCGTACAGCAGCGCCTGACGCACCCTCGCATCCGGCACATTCGCCGTCTGGATGAACACGGACTGGTTGGTGATGGGCGAACCGTACACCACCTCCACGTTCTCCAGCGCTTCCACGCTCTCATAATCCTCCGGAGGGATCACGCTCATGGTCTGCTGGGTGATATCGATCTCGCCGGACTGCAGGCCCGCGTAGAGCTGGCTGCCGTCCACGATCCGGATGTTCAGCTTGTCGATCTTAGGCGCGCCCTTCCAGTAATTTTCATTCGCGGCATAGGACACATAATGATCCACGTCAAAATCCGTCAGATAAAAAGGTCCGCTGATCACATCCGGCTGGTTGAACCACTCGTTCGTGGTCAGGTCCGCCTCCTCGATGGTCTCGATCACGTGCTTCGGAAGCGTCAGCAGATATCTGGCGTAGGAATTTAAGAAGGTCATCAGCGCCATGGGCTCTTTGGTGGTGAACTGCACGGTCTTCTCATCGACGACCTGAACGCCCTCGATGCTCTCCGCGCCCTCTTCCACGAAGCCGTCCTCGCCCACGCCCTCAAACACATAATACATCATGGACGTATTGTTGATCAGCGGGCTTGCCAGACGCAGCGCCGTATAGGCCACGTCGTCCGCCGTGATGGGCGTTCCGTCAGACCATACCGCCGCCTCGTCGATATGCACGATAAAGTTCAGATTGTCCTCCGTGGTGATGGAATCCGCCACCATGGGGACGAAATTCAGTTCCGCATCCAGTTCCATTAAGGGCAGGAACATCAGGCCAGTCGCGTACTTGTTCACCTCGCCGCCGTTTAACAGAAGCGGGTTTAAGCTGGTCAGCGTATCCGTTACGCCCACATTGACGATCTTCTCGCCCGTGGCGCTTCCCTGCGCAGCCTCTGTGCTCTGCGCTTCCTGCGCCGTCTCCGCGGGCGCAGCGCTTTCCTGTGCTGCCGTGCCATCCTGCGCGGCAGCCCCCTCCCCGGTCGCTCCGCCTCCCGCAGAAGAGCATGCGGCCAGGGAAAGTGTCATGAGAGCGGCAAGTGTAAATCCAAGCGCTTTTTTCATGATTTTTCTCATTCTTCTTCCTCCTCTTCACTTCCCAGGGT
>DWUW01000087.1 GCA_019120525.1 Candidatus Eisenbergiella stercorigallinarum
AAATTCCCGTTCAAAGCTGATCGGATTGCCTGATTCATCCTCAAAGCTGATCACCGCCTTTACCGTTCCGCCCGCGGAAGGCGCGGACGCGGTCAGCATGGAATCCACGTTCGCCGTCTCTCCCGGCTTCAGCGTACCCAGGAAGGTATCTCCCCCTTCAATGAAATCCGCTTCATATTTGACCTGCAGGTTATAAAAGGTGGTTTTTCCCATATTGTAAATGCTGAACATGACGTTGGACTGATTTCCCACGGACAGGCTGGCAGGCATCACCTGGATATCTCCCGTATCATACCTCGCCTTCTGCAGCACCGGGATGGAAACCTTCGCCTCATCCGTCAGATCGATATCCTGGCCGGCGTCATATTTCATATTGACGGTGAGGACATAAGGCTTCTGGGACAGATCCGTTTTCGCCGTCATCTCAATATTGATGTCATACTCGCTTCCCGGCGCGATATTTTCCGTATAAACGGAACTGGAGCCGGAGGTTGGCAGGAAAACCGCGTAAGTGGTATTGGCCTCTGTCCCGCTCTCCACCGCCTGCATGTCAAACAGCACATTGGTCACCGCCTGCTCCCTGGAAGTATTCTTCACATGGATCGTAACCAGGAAGGTGTCCCCTGCATATACCTCACCCGGATCCGTTTCAAAACCGGTCACGATGATCCTGGGCTTGGATTCCACGGCAGAAGTATCCCCGCCGATATGGCCTGCGCCGGGCTTGCCTTCCGTATATACGTAGACCGTCAGCGTCACAGGCTCCTCGCAGCGCACCCCTTCCTTCGTATACCATACCTCAAAGGGCAGCGGATAGTATCCGGTCAGGACGTCCTCTCTCACCGTAAACTGCCAGGTCAGCTCTCTTCTGGCAAACATCCCCGCTTCATAGTTCCCTCCGAAGGGATTGCCCGGGATCTCCGCGAAAGACTGGCCGTAACCCGTGGAGGAAGGCTCAAAAGGCCATTCTGCCACATCGTTGGAAACCACAGGGTTCACCACCAGGTCCGTCAGCTCTTCGCTTCCCAGATTGATAATGGGAAGCACGATGGATACCTGCTGTCCGTAACTTACCGTAGGCGTTTCCCAGTTATCCCCCACCTGAAGGAATTCCGTCGTGGGCGCAGTCACGGATACGTCCGGCACAACAGCTTCCAGTTTTCCTTTCATTTCGGAAACATAGCTCCACAGCTCGCTGACCGAAAGCTCATTGTTGGCAATATAGTAATAAGCGCTGTAAAGCGTATCGTTCAGCTTCTGCAGGGTATACTCATCCGGATGCGTCCGTTTCAGGATGCTGTCCACATGATATTTTAACTGCGCGTCCGCTTCCGCCCGGTCATCGTCCGTGATCACCCGGTCGGAGGAACGCTCCACTCTTTCCGTATCATTGCCGCTTGTGGCCTGCACCGAACGGATCCCGTCCGCAGGCTGCGCAAGCATCAGGACCACAGCCGCTGCCGCCGCAATCCCCCTGATCATTCCCCTCATTTTTCCTCTGTTCATTTCTCTTCCTCTTTTCTCTTTATTCCCATATCGCCGCATCACGGCGTCCTTTTTGCCTTTATCCTTCTGCCGGCATCCGTTTCCGGTTGTCGTCAACCTGCACGATCTGTCCGTCAATGATATGAAAGATCCGGTCCGCGAATCCTGCCAGATAGTTATCGTGCGTCACCATCACCAGCGTCTGCTTCTGCTCCCGCACCACACGCTGCATCAGCTCCATCACATCCTTCGACGTATGGGAGTCCAGGTTTCCCGTAGGCTCATCCGCAAAAATGATCTGCGGGTTCACCACCAGCGCCCGGGCAATCCCTACCCGCTGCTGCTGGCCTCCGGACATCTGCGTGGGCCTGTGCTTCTTATGGGCCTTCAGGCCCACCAGATCCAGAAGCCGGGATGCCCGCCGCAGCCGGATATCCCGGTCCACCCCCTGAAAAGTAAGCGGAAGCGCCACATTTTCCACCGCGTTCATGGCAGGCAGCAGATTGAACGACTGAAAAATAAAACCGATATGCTCCCTCCTAAAACGCACCAACTGGTTCTCCGTCTTATCCTCCATATGCTCCCCGGCAATGACGATCTCGCCTCTGGTAGGCTTCTCCAGCCCTGCCAGCATATTTAACAGCGTAGATTTCCCTGAGCCGGAGGTTCCCACGATCGAGCAGAACTCTCCTTTATAAATCTCCAGATTCACACCGTTCAGCGCCCTTACATAGCTGTCGCCAACCCGGTAAAGCTTATACAGGTCCTTCACCTGGATCACTGGTCTTTCCTTTGTCTCCATCCTCTCATCCATTCCGAAGCGCCTTTTCGCTTCTGAAAGCATTCTTCCCGCGCGCCGCTTCCGAAAAGCCCGGGAACAGAGGCCCAAGGCCCCAAACAGAGCGCACGGACCGCGCCACGCTCCGTTATTATATCACACCGCGCTGAAATTGCATAATTAAGATTCTTTTAAGTTCTGTCCCATCCGAAGACGGCCGATCCCTAAAAGGCTCCGGAAGAAAATATTTTTTATCTTGCCATCCCCACAAAGGTATGCTACTATGATAAAGGTTCTGTCGGGAAAAATCAGGCAGAACGCTGAAATAGATGCGCCGGTGTGGCGGAATAGGCAGACGCACCGCACTCAAAATGCGGCGGGAAACCGTGCCGGTTCGAGTCCGGCCACCGGCATCAGAATTTTCAGCCCTGAGCTTCACGGTTCAGGGCTTTTTGTAGCGTCACAGGTTAATATTTGATGCGGCTATTTTAATCTTTATGTTATACAAAACGGAAAAAGGAGGCACGGTCGTCATGTTTCATAACAAAGTTGTTGCCGTCACAGGCGGTGCCCACGGTATTGGAAAATGTATTGCGGCCGGAGCATCCATCGTGAATATTTCTTCCTCCCGCGACCGGATGAGTCAGCCGCAGACGGAAAGCTATACAGCGGCAAAGGGCGGGATGACTCGGCAGATGATCTATCACAATGACTGCGGCTGGACGCTGGACATCGGGGGAAACGATAAGTGATTTCAAGTTAGAAAAGGTGCCGGAAACTTTCTGCCGCAAGTGATGCCCGTGGCTATCCGGATAGCCACACGCTATTCAGTTTTGAAAGTTCGAGTCAGGGTGGTTCGATAAATTAGGATTAGCCTGAATATTTTTCTTCAAGCTCTTTCAAATAATCAAAACACAGATCGCCATCACAACGATAGAAAAATGGATCTTTGCGAATTGTATTGGAACTATTTATCGCAATTATTAAGCGGATTTTTTTATTTTTCATAGCAATCTCCCCTTGTAAAATTTGCCGCACTATTCAACTTCACGATAAACTGAAAGTTTGGGTGATGATGGTTTCCAGCTTTTCAGACAGCACAGTCTCCAGGTTATAGGCCCAAACGTCGATGGAGCGGGCGTCCAGACCGACCATCGCGGCCACCAGCATCCCGCCCCTGAGGATGAATTTGTCCCGGCAGGACGAGAGAGAAATGTGTTCCAGAAAACGCTCCATCATAAGCCCTGCATCAAAATCTGCGCATTCGCAGCCTTTTTCTTTGACAGGTTACGAATCAAATCTTTCAGCTGTCTGGCTGTCTTTATCATAGAAGTACCTCCAAATACTGGCGTAAAATCTTCTCGACCCGGAACAGCCTGGCATAGCCCACCAGCGTCCGCAGGTTCTTGTCTTTCCGGCGGGCATACGCTTTCAAAGCGTCCTGGAATGTCTGCATCTCAATGTGGCTCCGGCTGCGCAGCACATCGCAGATCGTCCGTTCCATATCATAGGCCGGCACATCGTGGCCGAAGGGGGTCTGT
>DWUW01000088.1 GCA_019120525.1 Candidatus Eisenbergiella stercorigallinarum
GCAGGGACATTGGGTAACAGGGATCGACCTGACGCCGGAGATGATCGCGCAGGCCGGGAAGATGGCGGATGAGCTTGGGATATCCGCGAGATTTCTTGTGATGGACGCGGAGGCGCCGGAATTTGCGGAGGGTTCCTTTGACGCCATCGTCACGAGGAAGCTTACCTGGACGCTGCCGCATCTGGACAGGGCATACGCGAACTGGCGCAGGCTCCTCAGGCCAGGCGGGGTGTTGATCAACTATGACGCCGATTATTGCCGGGAAAAGGAGGATGCCCCCCTTCCGGCACACCACGCGCACCAGGATGTGGACGCGGAACTGATGGAAGAGTACCGGCATATGAAGAAGGAGCTTTGTCCGCTGCAGCAGCCCCGGCCGCAATGGGACGTCAGCCTGCTCCGGGAGGCCGGGTTTGGAAGCATCGCCGTGGATACCGGAGCCTGGAAGAGGATATATCGGGAGATGGATGAATTTTATGATCCGACGCCGGGATTTGTTATTACGGCGAAGGCGGATAGATACGGGCAGGGCCGGGAAGGGGAGAGCTACCGGCAGGAGAATATCGCCTACTGGAGCAAACGGGCGCCCGGTTATTCCCAGGTAAATCAGGAGGAGCTTTCCGGCGGGCAAAGGAACGTCTGGAGGAATCTGCTGGACGGCAGGATCCGGGAATGCTTCCCGGGCAGAGCCCGGGGCGATATCCGCCTTTTGGATATCGGGGCGGGGCCGGGCTTTTTTTCCATTATCCTTGCGGAACTCGGATACCGGGTGACTGCGGTGGATTATACGGAAGCCATGCTGGACCAGGCCCGTAAGAACGCGGGAAGCCTTGCGGGGCAGATCGATTTCCGGCAGATGGACGCGGAGGCGCTTTCGTTCGCGAATGGAAGCTTTGACGTGGCGGTATCGCGCAATCTGACCTGGAACCTGAACGATCCGGAACGGGCTTACGGGGAATGGGCCAGGGTGCTGAAGCAGGGAGGGCTTCTTCTGAATTTTGACGCTAACTGGTACCGTTACCTTTATGACGCCGGAGCGAAGGAGGGACACAGGGCCGACCGGGAAAAGGTACGGACCACGGGTACGGCAGACGATACGGCAGGGACGGATGTGGCGGCGATGGAGAGGATTGCCCGCAAGGCGCCGCTTTCCTTACGGGACCGTCCCGGCTGGGATCTGGAAATCCTGAAGGGACTCGGCATGCAGGTCCATGCGGAAACGGATATCTGGAAGGAAGTATGGACCAGGCAGGAATGGATCAACAATGCTTCTACGCCCATGTTTCTGGTCTGCGGAAGGAAGGTGAGCGCTGAATGAGGCGTTATGTGGTCAGGAGGCTTCTGCAGCTGATACCGATCCTGTTTGTCATTACCTTTCTTTCCTTTGGCATGATGCGGCTGGCAGGGAGCGACGCGGTGCTGCAGAAAATGGAAAATACCGGCATGGCGGTTTCCCAGGAGGTTATTGACGCCGCGCGAAGGGAGCTGGGGCTGGATAAGCCTTTTCTTACGCAGTATTTTATCTGGCTGGGAGGGCTTTTTCGGGGCGATATGGGAACCAGCTATATTTCCGGGCAGAAGGTGCTTCCCGTGTTTCTTTCCAGGCTCCCCGCAACGCTGCTTCTGGCTGCGGCCTCCCTGTTTCTTACCGTCCTGGTCTCCGTTCCTTTCGGCCTCCTTGCGGCGGTCAGGAGGGACCGGCTTCCGGATTATCTGGTCCGCGCGGCCAGCTTTGCCGGAAACAGCATGCCCGGCTTTTTCACGGCGCTGCTGCTTCTGTATGTTTTTGCCGTCCGGCTCGGGTGGCTGCCGGTGATTTCCAGGCGGACGGATCTTCGCGGCGTGATCCTTCCCGCCCTGACCCTGGCGGTTGCCATGTCATCCCGGTATGTAAGGCAGGTAAGGGCCGCTGTCCTGGAAGAGCTGAACCGGGATTATGTGGCAGGGGCGAAAGCCAGGGGAGTCAGGTTCCCGGTCATTCTGGCCGGAAGCGTGCTCCGGTCCTGCCTGAGCTCCCTGCTCACCCTGTTTTCGCTTTCCATCGGAAGCCTTCTGGGAGGGACTGCCGTTGTGGAATCCATTTTCATGTGGGACGGCGTGGGAAAGCTGGCTGTAGATGCCATCAGTATGCGGGATTATCCCATGATCCAGGCTTATGTGATGTGGATGGCCATCCTCTATTCCGGTGTGAATCTGCTGATGGATCTATGCTATCGGATGCTGGATCCACGGATCCGGCTGGGAGGTGCGAAGGAATGAAGGATTTTGATCCGGTATGCGTCAGAAAAGGGAACAGGGACGGCGTCCGGCTGCGGCTGGTCCTGTTTTTGATCCTGGCGGCGCTTCTTCTGACGGCGGCGGTCTTTGCGGAATATCTGTACCCATACGCGCCTGACGCCCAGCTTTTTGCCTCTCTGGAGCCGCCCGGGCCGGAACATATCGCGGGTACGGACCGGCTTGGGCGGGATCTGTTTTCCAGGATCCTGGCAGGGCTTCGGACCAGTGTCCTGTCCACGCTTGTCCTGGTTGCCGCCATGACGGCGGCCGGTACGGCCGCAGGCGTCGTGTGCGGCTATTTCGGCGGGGCGGCAGACGGGATCCTGATGCGGATCTCGGATATCTGCCTGGCTTTTCCGGGGCTGGCCGCCGCCCTGGGCATCGCCGCGCTGCTAAACGGCGGGCTGTGGAGCGCGGCTGCCGCGCTTTTTGCCGTGAGCTGGCCGAAATATGCCAGGCTTGTCCGGAGCCGTACCCTGGAGTTAAAGGAGGCGGATTTTGTAGCCGCCGCGCGGGTGATCGGAGATAGCGCGCCGCAGATCATCCTACGCCATATCCTTCCGAACGTGGCGGGAGAAGTCCTGGTCACGGCCGTCCTGGATATGGGAGCCATGATGATGGAGCTTGCGGGGCTCAGCTTTCTCGGACTGGGAGCAAAGCCTCCCGCAGCGGAGCTTGGCAGCATGATGAGCGAGGGGAGGAGCCTGCTTCAGACCTGCCCCTGGGTGGTCCTGGGACCAGGCGCCGCCATGTTCGCGGCGGTATCGGTATTCAACCTGCTGGGCGACGCGGTCCGGGACTGGCTGGATCCCCGCGGCAGCCGGTAAATGGAAGGAAAAAAGAAGGGAATGGGATTTTGGTATGAAAAAGAGGATGATTCCGATATTTCTGCCGGCTGTATGCCTGGCGCTTGCCCTGGCCGGAGGCTGCGCGGCCGGAGGGGACGGCCGGACGGAGGAGGACGGCAGTGTTTTTGTATTCGGGGATACGACCTTCAATGCGGAAAATGAGGAACCGGATATCAATCCGCATAACGCCTACTCCGGCTGGGCCTGTATCCGCTACGGTGTGGGGGAGACGCTGTTCCGTTATACCGACGGCATGGAACCGGAGCCCTGGCTGGCCTCGGGATATGAGCTCCTGGACGAACGGACCTGGAAGATCGAACTGAGGGACAACATCGCCTTTTCCAGCGGCCGGGCGTTGGACGCGCAGGCGGTAAAGGAGTGCCTGGAGCATCTGATCAGCGTACATGGCCGTGCCGCGGGCGATCTTATGATCGGGAGCGTGGAGGCGGACGGCCTGACTGTGACCATTACCACCACACAGCCGCGGCCGGCCCTTCTCCATTATCTCAGCGATCCTTACAGCTGTATCATTGACATGGAGGCCGGGATAACAGAGGAAGGCATGGTGGCCGGAACCGGCCCGTATACCGCCGTTTCCCTGGCGTCGGGAGAGGAGCTGGAGCTTATAAAAAACGAGGATTACTGGAACGGCAAGCCCGGTTTTGACCGGCTGACGGTGCTGAACGTCACCGACGGGGATACGCTTGCCATGGCGCTGCAGTCCGGGGAAATCGACGCCGCCTATGGCCTGCCCTATGCCAGTTATCCGCTGTTTCGGAATGAGGGATATACCTTTTCCGGCTGCGCCACCAGCCGTACCTTTTTCCTCCACATGAATTTTGAAAGCCCGGTCGTTCAGGACGCGGCCGTGCGCCGAGCCATTGCCATGGGGGTCGATAAGGAACGCTTTGTAGACGAACTTCTGGACGGCTGCGGTTATCCTGCCGCGGGCGCTTTCCCGGACAGCTTTTTCTTTGGCGGCGACGCTGTGAAGGCTGTGGGATATGCGCCGGAAGAAGCGGGGCAGATGCTGGAAAAGGCGGGATGGGTGGATGCGGACGGGGACGGCGTCCGGGAAAAGGACGGACAGCGCCTGACGGTCCGGTGGCTTACCTATCCGAGCAGGCAGGAGCTACCTCTTCTTGCCGAAGCCGCCCAGGCATCGCTGGGAGAAATCGGGATCGAGGTGATCATCAACTCCACCGCGGACCATAACAGCGTCCGGACTGACCCGTCGGCCTGGGACGTATATGCCAGCGCCATGGTCACGGCGCCCACCGGCGATCCGGCCTGCTTTTTCGATACGCAGTGCCTGCCCGGAGCGCCGGCCAACAGCGGGAATTACCGCAGCGACAGGCTGGAGGCGCTTGCCGCGCAGCTGGATGAAACCTTTGATCCGGATCTCAGGAGCAGCCTTGCAGTACAGATGCAGCAGATCCTTCTGGACGACGACGCCTTCGTGTTCTGCGCCCACCTGCAGATGAACCTGGTTTCCCGGGCGGGGGTGGCCGGCCTGAAGGCGCATCCCTGCGACTATTACGAGATCACGGCAGAACTGAGGCCTGCCGCGTGAATGCGTATCGGCCAAAGCGTCGGAAAAGAGGTGTGAAATGGAACCATTACTGACCTGCCGGTCCGTGGAGATCAGCTTCAGCGGCCGCGCCGTGGTCCGTGATGTGAGTTTTTCCCTCCAAAAGGGGGAGATCCTTGGCATCGCGGGCGGGTCCGGAAGCGGAAAGAGCAGTCTCCTGCGGGCATGCATGGGACTTCTGGGAAATACGGGCCGCATGACGCGGGGAGAAATCCTGTTTCAGGGAGAGAATATTTCCGCCCTCCCGGAGCGCAGGCTGCGAAGGATACGGGGAACCGGGATCGGCATGGTTTTCCAGAATGCCGCCGCCTCCCTTTGCCCCGTCCGTACCATCGGCGCCCAGATTTGGGAAAGCCTCCGCGCGCATGAGAAAATATCCCGGGCGCAGGCAAAGGAAAGGGCCGCGTCGTTTTTTGAAAGGCTGGGCCTTAAGGAGACGGAACGGATATGGAACAGTTTTCCCTTTGAGCTGTCCGGCGGAATGAACCAGAGAGTCTGCATTGCCGCGGCCGCCCTCTTAAAGCCTGCCGTGCTGCTTGCGGATGAGCCTACCAGCGCCCTGGACGTGATTGCGCGGCAGCAGGCAGCGCAGGAACTGCTCCGGCTTCGGGACAGGTATGGGACCGCGGTCGTACTGGTGAGCCATGATGTCGGCCTCCTGTCCGCCATGGCGGATACGCTCTTAGTCATAGAGGAGGGGAGGATCGCGGAAGAAAGGGCTACGGTCAGCCTGGCCGCAGCTTCCCGGCCGGATGACGCCCGAAGGATGCCGGACGCCGCGCTCCTTGCCGGAAGGCTCCCGATATGGTATGATGGAGCGGATAAAAGGTCAGGAACAGGAGAATACAGATGACAGGAGAAATACGGGAAAAGATCGCAGAGGCACAGATGGTCCTTGTGGGGATCGGGAAGGAAATGGAAGAAAAATTCCATGATATGCCGCAGGACGCAGAATACGCGGGGCTTCTGAAGCAGGCGCGGGAAATGGGGCAGAAGGAAGCCATAGAGCAGTATGTCCGCCTTGCCTGGCTCAGGACGCATCCGGATGGCCGGAAGAAAGCGGCATACGGAGCGCTTGCAGGATTCCTTGCCGGGAAAAATTATTTTATCGTCACCCTCTGCGCGGACGATGCCATTTTTGGAAGCGGCCTGGAGGAAAGCCGTATCGTTGCGCCGTGCGGAGGATTCCGGGCGCTTCAATGCCCTTCCTGCCAGGAGGAAAATCCGGCGGACGGGCTTTATACGGATCCGGGGCTGTGGGAGGAGCCTGTTTCCCGGATCTGTTCCGGGACGCCTCTTTCCGGGATTCCATTCCCGCGCTGCCCGAAATGCGGAAAGCTGCTTTCCTTTAACCAGATCGGCACGGACGGTTATCTGGAGGAAGGCTACCTCCCTCAATGGGAGAAATACCGCAAATGGCTCCAGGGGACGCTGAACCGCAGGCTCTGTATCCTGGAGCTGGGAGCGGGGATGGAGTATCCTTCCGTGATCCGGTTCCCCTTTGAACGGGTGGCTTTTTTCAATAGGAAGGCAGAGCTGGTACGGGTGCACAGCAGGCTGTACCAGATGACGGCGGAGCTGAGCGGACGGGGGCTTTCTGTTCCGGCGGATCCGGCAGATTTCCTTCTTGAGGAGCAGTGAGGACGCAGCCGGAAACAGTTTCGAGGCTGTTGAGGGAATGGCGGAGCTTGCGTTTTCAGGTTGAATATGCTATACTGCGTTAGCAAAATAAAGTGAAAAAGGAGCATGGGAAAGCGGTTTTGCCGCCAATGCTCCGGAATGGAGAGCGGCATGCAGACGACAGCGATCATTGACTATGATGCGGGAAATATCAGAAGTGTGGAGAAGGCGGTCCGTTATCTGGGAAAGGATGCCGTGGTGACGGCAGACCGGGAAACGATCCTCTCCGCGGACCGGGTGATCCTGCCCGGGGTCGGGGCCTTTGGAGACGCGATGAACCGTCTGCGCGCGCTTGGCCTGGTGGAAGTGATCCGGCAGACGGTGGAACGCAGGACCCCTTTTCTGGGGATCTGTCTCGGCCTGCAGCTTTTGTTTGAACGCAGCGAAGAGAGCCCCGGTGTCCCCGGCCTTGGCCTGTTGAAGGGAGAGATCCTCCGGCTTCCGGATATGCCCGGCCTGAAGGTCCCTCACATCGGCTGGAATTCTCTGGAGTATCCCAATCCGGGCAGGCTGTTTCGCGGTATTGCGCAGGACTCTTTCGTGTATTTCGTCCATTCCTACTATCTGAAGGCGCAGGAGGAGTCCATCGTTACGGCAACCACCCGGTATGGGACGCTGGTGCATGCTTCCGTGGAGAAGGATAACCTGTTCGCCTGTCAGTTCCATCCGGAAAAGAGCTCGGAAACGGGGCTTACCATTCTGGAGAATTTCCTTTCCCTGTAAAAAAGAAGGGCTGTCTGAAGGACACCGGAAGAATGGAGATCAGTATGTATACAAAAAGAATCATCCCCTGCCTGGACGTGAATAACGGCCGGGTGGTGAAGGGCGTCAATTTTGTCAACCTGCAGGATGCGGGAGATCCCGTGGAGATTGCCGCGGCTTATGACCGGGAGGGAGCGGACGAGCTGGTATTTCTGGATATCACAGCTTCTTCGGATGGCAGGAAAACGGTAGCGGATATGGTGCGCCGGGTGGCGGAGCGGGTGTTCATTCCCTTTACTGTGGGAGGAGGCATCCGTACGGTGGAGGATTTCCGTGCCCTTCTGCGGGAGGGGGCGGATAAGATTTCCGTCAATTCCGCGGCCATCGACCGGCCGGAGCTGATCCGGGAAGCGGCGGACAAGTTCGGAAGCCAGTGCGTGGTGGTGGCCATTGACGCGAAGCGCCGTCCGGACGGAAGCGGCTGGAACATCTTTAAGCACGGCGGCAGGATCGATACGGGGATCGACGCGCTTTCCTGGGCAGAACAGGTATACGCTCTGGGCGCGGGAGAGATCCTGCTTACCAGCATGGACTGCGACGGGACGAAGGCGGGCTATGACATTGAGCTGACCAGGCGGACGGCGGAGCTGGTACCCATTCCCGTGATCGCTTCCGGCGGGGCGGGAAAACCGGAGCATTTTTATGACGCCCTTACGGAAGGCGGCGCGGAGGCGGCCCTTGCGGCTTCCCTGTTCCATTATAAGGAGCTTTCCATCCGGGAAGTCAAGGAGTATTTAAGGGCCAAAGGTGTGTCCGTACGGCTGTAGGCGATCCGAAAGAAGGCTTTCTGGAAAATGCGGCCAGAGAACGGAAAAAGGCAGGGAAAAACCAGAGAAAAAGGAATCAGAGAAAATGGCAATGATACAGAACGACTGGCTGCCGGAGATCAGCGGGGAATTCCGCAAGCCATATTACGCGCAGCTCTTTCATTTCATCAAACAGGAATATTCCGCCCATGTGGTGTTTCCTCCGGCGGAGGAGATCTTCAACGCCTTTCATTTTACCCCCTTAAGCCGGGTAAAAGTGGTGATTTTGGGGCAGGATCCTTACCATAATGTGAACCAGGCCCATGGGCTGAGCTTTTCCGTAAAGCCGGAGCAGAAGAACATCCCGCCGTCCCTGCAGAACATCTATCAGGAGCTCCACGACGACCTGGGCTGCTACATTCCCAATAACGGCTATCTGAAAAAATGGGCGGATCAGGGTGTGCTGCTGTTGAATACCGTGCTCACGGTACGCGCCCATCAGGCCAATTCCCATCAGGGAAAGGGCTGGGAGCAGTTTACGGACGCGGTGATCGCTGCCGTCAACCGGCAGGACCGTCCCATCGTGTACATGCTCTGGGGACGCCCGGCGCAGAGTAAGGTTCCCATGCTTACCAATCCGAAGCATCTGATCCTGACGGCTCCCCATCCGAGCCCCTTTTCCGCCTCCCGCGGCTTTTTCGGCTGCAGGCATTTCAGCAGGGCCAACGATTTCCTGAAGGCACACGGAGTGGAGCCCATTGACTGGCAGATTGAAAATGTGGAAAGATAGCAGCGGAAAGATACTGTGACTGCCGGGAGGGGGACTTGCATGGACGATATGATATATGTAGAAAAACTGACGGCCTTCGGGCTGACCAGGCAGGAGGCCTCCATCTACCTGTGCCTGTACCGGAACGGCACGCTGACCGGATATGAAGCTGCCAAACTCACCGGAATCTCCCGTTCCAATGTGTATAATGCGCTGGCGGGACTGACGGAGAAAGGCGCGGCCTATCTCCTGGAGGGAAGCAGCAGCCGGTATACGGCGGTTCCCGTCGGGGAGCTGTGCGACAATAAGCTCAGAGCGCTGGCAGACGCGAAAATATGGCTGGAGCAGAACATGCCGAAGGCATTTCAGCCCAGCGACGGATATATCACCATCGTAGGCGGGCAGCAGATCCAGGATAAGATGCATCACATGATGGAGGAGGCTGAAAAGAGGATTTATCTTGCGGCCTCCCCGGAGAGGATCGCCCGGTTCCGGCCGGAGCTTTCCCTGCTTCTTGTAAGAAGGGTCAAGGTGGCGCTGCTGTCCGCCAGAGAACCGGAAGGGCTGAAGGGCGCGGCTTTTTACCGGACGGAAGGGAAGGAAGAGCAGGTGCGCCTGATCGTCGATTCCCGTTATGCCCTGACGGGAGAGCTGACAGGAAGCCCTCAGGATAGCTGTCTGTATTCCGGACAGAGGGTATTTGTGGACATTCTGAAGGAAGCCATGCGCAATGAGATGAAACTGATAGAGCTGACTGGAAAGAAAAAGAAGACTAAAGGAGAAGCATGATGACGCAGAAAAAGCCATTTGTGACAAAGGAACAGATTGAAGAGATTGTAAAAACGTATCCGACCCCTTTTCATATTTATGATGAAAAGGGGATCCGGGAAAATGCCGAAAGGCTGAA
>DWUW01000089.1 GCA_019120525.1 Candidatus Eisenbergiella stercorigallinarum
AATACGGGAAGGAGCGTCCGCACATCCAGCGGGTGAAGGCCGATGGTCGGCTCATCAAAAACGAAAACCGCGTCCGCCTGGCCTTTTCCCATCTCTTCCGCCAGCTTTAACCGCTGTGCTTCGCCGCCGGAAAGTCCCGGCGTTTCCTCCCCCAAGGTGAGATATCCCAGCCCCAGGCTCTGCAGAACCTGCAGCCTCTGTCGCACCACCTTTAAATCCCGGCACGCTTCAAGGGCCTGGTTAACATCCATGGCCATGATCTCCGGCAGAGAATACGACTCTCCCGCTGAATTCTGATAACGGATCCGGCCTGCATCTTTTCCATAGCGGGAGCCGCGGCATTCCGGACAGGGCACATCCACATCCGGCAGAAACTGCACATCCAGGCTGATCGACCCGGTTCCGTCGCACACCGGGCACCGCAGCTTTCCCGTATTGTAGGAAAAATCTCCCGCCTTGAATCCCAGGCTCTTTGCGTCCGCCGTTCTGGCATAAACCTTCCGCAGTTCATCGTGTACATTCGCATAGGTGGCCACCGTAGATCGCACGTTGATGCCGATGGGCGCGGCATCGATTAAGCGGACGCGGCTGATTCCTTCCGCCTCCACGGACTTTACGTGTTCCGGAAGCTTCCTGCCGCCGATCAGCGCCTCCAGAGCCGGAACAAGGCTTTCCAAAATCAGCGTCGTCTTTCCCGATCCGGATACTCCCGTTACCACCGTAAGCTTTCCCTTGGGGATCCTTGCCTCCAGCGGCTTCACCGTATGAATCGCCCCCACGGAAAGGCGGATTTCCCCCCGGGAAAAGATCTCCTCCGGCCGCTGCTCTTTTCTGTCGCCGGCCTGTGCGCGTCCGGAGAGGAACGGGCCGATCAGCGAACCGGCATCCTTTTCCACATCCTCAATGGTTCCCTGGGCGATCACCCTTCCTCCGTCTGCGCCTGCCCCCGGCCCCATCTCGATCAGCCAGTCTGCCTCCGCCAGAATCTGCGTATCGTGATCAACCAGGACGACGGAGTTTCCGTCTCCGATCAGATCACGCATCACCCCCACCAGCCCCACAATGTTCGAAGGGTGGAGACCGATGGAGGGCTCATCCAGAACGTAAAGAACTCCCGTAGTCCGGTTTCTCACCGCTCTGGCAAGCTGCATCCTCTGCCGCTCTCCCGTAGACAGCGTGGACGCCGGCCGGTCCAGAGACAGATATCCCAGTCCCAGATCCATCAGCCGCTTTGCCGTGGACTGAAATGCTCCGCAGATGCTCTCCGCCATAGGCCTCATCTCCTCCGGAAGAGAGAAGGGCACGCCTTCCACCCACTTTACCAGGGCGGAAAGGGGCATGGCGCAGGCCTCGTCAAGAGAAATCCCGCGAAGATGCGGCGCCCTGGCCGCCGCTGACAGGCGCGTGCCGCCGCAGTCCGGGCAGACTTCCTCCTTCAGGAACTTTTCTACCCGCTTCATCCCCTTTTCATCCTTCACTTTTGCCAGGGCATTTTCCACCGTATAAACCGCATTAAAATACGTAAAGTCCAGTTCAGCGGCCTGGTTGGAATTTTTCGCCTTATACAAAATATGCTTTTTCTCCGCCGGCCCGTGGAATACGATCTCCCTCTCCCGGTCGGTCAGCCGGCAGAAAGGCACATCCGTCCGCACCCCCATCTCCCGGCACACATCCGTCATCAGCGACCACATCAGCGAATTCCATGGCGCCACCGCCCCTTCATCGATGGTCAGCGATTCATCCGGGACAAGGGTCGATTCGTCTACCGTGCGCACGGTGCCCGTTCCCCCGCAGGTACGGCAGGCTCCCTGGCTGTTAAAGGCCAGTTCCTCTGCCGACGGCGCATAGAAATGCAGACCGCATTCCGGGCACACCAGCTCCTTTCCCGCAGCCACGGCCAACGTGGGCTTCTGCTCATGGCCATTGGGGCACCGGTGACTGGCAAGGCGGGAAAACATAAGCCTTAAGCTGTTTAACAGCTCCGTCCCCGTGCCGAAGGTACTGCGGATCCCCGGTATCCCCGGCCGCTGATGGAGCGCCAGGGCAGCCGGCACATACAGCACCTGATCCACCTGCGCCCTGGCCGCCTGGGTCATCCTTCGTCTGGTGTAGGTAGAAAGGGCCTCCAGGTAGCGTCTGGACCCTTCCGCATACAGAACGCCCAGGGCCAGGGACGACTTTCCCGAGCCGGACACACCGGCGATTCCCACGATTTTATTCAGCGGAATATCCACATCCACATTTTTCAGATTATGCACTCCGGCTCCCCGGACTAAAATTTTATCAATCATTCTCAACTCTCCCTCTCGATGCCGTCTGGGGCTTTTGCCGGAACGTTCACGGGCCGGCAGGCTTTCACAGGATCCGTTCCGGAACAAAACGCAGATAATCCGATGATACCAGCTTATATTCGATGCCGTTTTTGTATCCCCGGATACTGTCCCCGTAACGTTTTCTGCCATGACAGTGGGAATACACCACTGCCTCCGCGCCATACTCCTCAGCCATCCTGGTAAAACGGCTCTCCCCCTCATAAATACTGGTAGGCGGATAATGGAGAAACATGACAAACCGCCGGTATCCTGCGGTCCTTGCCATGGCAAAGGAAGTCCGCAGCCGCCCTTCCTCCCTGGAAAGAAGCTTTTCCAGCTGCTCCGGCGTATCCCGCCCCTCGTCGCAGTAGCCCTTTGTGCCCACCAGGGCAAAATTTCCATAGGCATAAAAATTATTCTGGAGAAATTCCAGACTGCCCGCAAACTCTTCATTCAGCTTCCATGTTTTTTTCGCATCCCAGAACATGTCATGATTTCCCCGAAGAAGAATCTTCCTCCCCGGAAGCGCCGCAATAAACTCCAGGTCCGCCCTGCTGGCTTCCAGATTCCGCCCCCAGGAATGATCCCCGGTGATCACCACCGTATCTTCCGGCCTTACCGTCTTAAGCCAGTTTTCCCGGATCCGCTCCACATGGTTCTTCCACTCGGGCCCGAACACGTCCATCGGCTTGTCCGCCGAAAAGGATAAATGAAAATCGCCAATCGCATACAGTGCCATACTCTGTCCTTCCTATCCTGCGGTCTGTCCCGCATATTCGATTCCCGCCCTCTCTTTCCTGCCGGCTTTTCTTCGTGTATATCTTACCATCGAGCATATCTCTTCCCCTGAAAACTGTCAACCGGGTTTTTGACGCTTCTCAAGCACAGGGGAATCCCCAATTATTATGAGTCCCGGTTATAGACCTGCCGGCCGCAGATCCATGTCTGCATTACCTTCACCTGGTCAATCCTCTCTGCCGGGACAGCGAAGATGTCCTCGCTCAGCACAGCGAAATCCGCCTGATACCCGGCAGAAAGCATTCCCACTTCCGGAAGTCCTGCCGCAAGAGCGGATCCTCTCGTATACAGCCAGACTGCCGTCTCGATATCCACAGCCTGTTCCCGCCCGCAGTCCGTGCCGTCAGAGGCCGTGCGGGTGACCGCCATCTTAAGCCCCGGGAAGGGGTCCGTGGGCACGGACCAGAATGTGGCCGGCGCATCGGTGGAAAATCCAAGGCGCACGCCCTTTTCCAGAAGGCGGCGGACCGGATAACACCGGCTGATCCGCTCCCTGCTCAGGTTCTTCAGATAGCTTTTGATCTCCGCATATAAAAAGATGGGCTGAGTAACGCAGGAAATCCCGTGGGCCGCT
>DWUW01000090.1 GCA_019120525.1 Candidatus Eisenbergiella stercorigallinarum
CGCCGGAATTCGTTTCCATATAAACGGCGAGCGCCGAACAGGAAGCATCGTCGAAGGTATCCTCGCTGAAGCCGGCGACAAAGTCCAGCATTTCCTGGACTCCCGGGTCCTCCCTTTGGATCAGCCGCATATAATAGGCGGCTTCTCTTCCGTCCTCCAGAAGAAGCCGGAAGATCAGGCAATATTCCTCGTTTTCATCGATCAGGTCCTTCAGGACGATCTCCGCCCTCCAGGCGCCGTCCTCCTCCCTGAGTTCCGGGACCTCGGTATCCTCCACCAGCCTGGTCCCGTCGGCGCTTCGCACCTCAAAGGACAGAGCCTCCGCCTGCAGGCCGCAGGGAACGATCTCCAAAGAAAGCTTCCTGTCCGTCCCGATCGGCAGAAGCCTCCCCACCATATATTCCTCTTCCATCTCGTACAGATAGCCGTCCATCCGGTTGACCCTCAGGCCGCCCTGGTCCACATAGATAAGCGGAAGCCTGGGAGGTTCCATCTCCGCCGTCATATCCGTATTTCCCCTGTTCAGCAGGATACTGCCCACAATCAGTGCCGCCACAAAAGCGGCAACGCACACACAGCTTCTGATGATCGTTCTTTTCATGAATGCTCCTGTTTTTCAAAAAGTCTCTGCAGACAGGTATTCACCTGCAAAAACTCCGTCATTTCCTTTATCCCCGTCTTCTGCGCGGTATTTTCCCGCCGTTTTTCCCGCTTCACCGCCCGGATCAGAATATTCTTCGGCGTGTGCTCCATATCAATGAACTCCAGGATCTGCGTATCATACCCCTGTTCCTCCAGCAGGCAGGCACGGACGGAATCCGTTACCAGCGCGGAAAGACGTTCCCTGACCAGGCCGTATTTCAGCATGGGTTCCAGCGTTTCGTTCCGGATCTGCCGGTTGACCTCATGCTGGCAGCAGGGAACGGAAAGGATGGCCGACGCGTTCCACTTTACCGCCTTATACAGCGCATAATCCGTAGCCGTATCGCAGGCGTGGAGCGTCACCACCATATCCACCCTGTCCTCCCCTTCAAAATCAGCAATGTCTCCCTGTCTGAAGTCCAGCTTCCGATACCCGTATTTCTCCGCTAGGGCGCTGCAGCGGCGGATCACATCCTCCTTCAGGTCAAGGCCGGTCACCCGGATATCCAGTCCGTTCAGCTCGTGCAGATAATAATACATGGCAAAGGTCAGATAACTTTTCTCACATCCAAAGTCAATGATCCGCACACATCTGTCCTTTGGGAGTATGGGCATGACGTCGGCGATAAATTCCAGGAAGCGGTTGATCTGGCGAAATTTATCATAGCGGCTCTTTACTGTTCTGCCATCCGCCGTCTGGACGCCCAGGTCCACCAGAAACGGAACCGGTTTCCCTTCTTCAAGAATATATTTTTTCTTCCTGTTATGCGCCATCCGAAGGGGATCCGGCACGTTTCCCGCCTGTCCCGGGACCGTCTCCCTTCTTTTTACCGTCACCTTTCCCTTTTTGCTCACCATCGCCTCCGCCTCAAACCGCCGCGTTTTTACGGAAAGCTGCCGGAAATCCGCCATGGCCTCCAGGACAGCCTGTTCCGCCTCTTCTTTTGCCAGGTTCCTGTGAAAAACCTGATTTCCGCGGAAGTTTTCCAGCTGAAAAAGAAGCCTGTCCCCGAGCATGACCGGCCTTACCCTAAGGCGTATATCCCCATCCTTTTTCCGCGGTCCTCCCGCTGTCATCTGATACAGTTCTCCCGTAAGGCTCTCCTCCAGGAGCGCGCGCAGCTTTTCCATCCGCCCTTTTCCTTTCTTCCTGTCGCCAATCTCTTCTTATCGCGAATCATTTTTATCGCAAAAGACGGCGCAGCCGTCCCCAAAGCGTTCCGCTTCTCCGGACCTTCTGCGCCCCCTGCTTTCATCCGTCACACCCATTGTAATCATTTTTATCCGGATACACAACCGGCATTTTGCCGGATTTTTCTTCTTCTCCGGAAAATCTCATAATAAAGGAGGATCTGGACCAGCGCTTTGCGGTCCTGTGTCTCCGCCCCGGATTCTCCTTCCCGTTTTATGAGGCCTCCCGCTTCCTGCGGTTCTGCCAGGGCCGCAGGGGCCTCCTCCCGCCGGATCTGCTCCTCGACGGAATCCGCCAGCCGAAACAGCGCAAGTCTGTCGGGATACTCATCATAGATCAGGCTTCCCCGATAGTCCAGATGATCCAGCATATGGCTGATCGTTCGCAGATACTTTCCCGCCCGTTCCGGGTACAGCTGGATCAGATATTCCAGATCTCTCATCACGGCGTCCTCCTCCTGAAACAGGACGTCCGGATATGCCATAAAAAAGGGAAGGGTCATCCGCTGCCATGTATGGTTTCCATTTTGTCCCCTCCAGCCTCCCGTATCCCCCAAAAGCCCTCCCGGGCCTCTTCCAAAATAATCCATAGGATCCTTTCCCCGTCCGCCGCAGCGGCACGTTGTCTTTATTATGATTTATCATATGCACACAGGTCAGATCTGTTTTCCGGACAGCGTTTCCCTGCAGGCTTCCGCCTGTCTGACATCCTCCGCGCCGCAGGCCGCCTTCTCCCTCCCTGCCGCGTCCGCGCCCCCGTATCTTGCCTTTTCATACAGCCGGGCCAGCCGCGCGAAAGTCTCCTGTCCCTGGTCCGGGAAAAGGAATGCCAGTTCCCTGGCGGTCTTTCCCCTTACCAGGTTTTCCCTGGCATCCTTTCTCCAAAGGTCCTTCCCCTTCGCGCCGCCCGGACGTCCGTCCGGATTGCGGAACCGTTTCTGCTTCTGAACGGCACGGATGAAGCTTCTGCGTATCTTCTCCTCCGGCGTTCTTCCAAAAAGCCCCAGGGATCCCTTCCTGTCCTTCTTCCTTCTTTCCGTCCGCAGGCTCTCCCGGATCTCCTGCGTTTTCTCCCCCTCCGGCTGGCGCTCTTTCTTTCCCTCATAAAATCTGCGTACCAGGGCAGATACCGCTTTGTACAGAAGAAAACAAAGCAGGAGAAAGGCCGCCCCAAGAAGCAGATATTGAATGACCTGATACAGAATCTCCAGCCACACAGGCTGCTCCTTCGCCTCCGCCAGCATCAGCTGCCCGACAGCCGCCTCCTGCCCGACGGCTTCTTGCTCTCCTCCTTCTGAGCCGAACAGAGAAAGGACCGCGCCGATCAGCCGCAGGATTCCCTTAACCGCCCACAGAAGGAAGCCCTTCAGGAGTTCTCCGGCCCGATCCATAAAGGACTGATTCACCCCGAGCGCCAGCAGGAGCACGGCCAGCAGGCTGCTGCCCGCCGCGAGCCCGCCTCCCTGGGCCAGCATCCTCCGCACGGGTATATGGGCGTTGCTGGCCCTGTTGAACTGAACGAACCGCTGCAGGTTCCGCAGATAGGTATCCAGGAAAAAGAAAAAAGCATACGCCAGAGAAGCATTCAGGATCCTTCCGCAGGCCGCGCCGTCTCCCAGATAGGCGCATAAAAAGATCGCCGCCAATGCCGCTGTCAGCGCAGCGGCCGGCCCCATGAGGCCCTCCTCCTCCCGCTGCTCCTGCAGCCGCGACCGCAGGGATACGATCAGATAGATTCCTGAAATCACGCCAAAAATGGCCTGCTGAAGGCCGTTTGCCCCGAGGCCGAAGACCGCCGCCCCGAAAATAACGGCATGCAGCAGGATAAACAGCCAGAACCGGGAAGCGAAGATGCGGACCAGCCAGAAGCAGACCGGCACCGTAAGCAGCAGGAACTGGACTGCGGCGGAGGGCGCGCTGAAGGCGGCATATCCCGCTGCGGCGCCCTCCCCTAAAGCCCCCTCTTCCCCCAGAGCGCTCCCCAGCGGCTCAAAAGCGGAAAACAGGGCGGTTTCCACACAGAAAACGGTAAGAAAATTCAGGAAGATCTCCAACAGTTCAACAGGCCTCATCCATTTTTCATTCATCCAGCATCTCCTCCGCGTCCAGCCGTATAAAATGAAGCCGCTCCGGCTGTGCGACATCGCTTTCCATCCTGGCAAAAAGAGGGCACATCCAGGTAAATTCCACGCCGGATCGGGAAATCCGCTCCAGCAGCCTCTGAAAATCTTCATCTGTCTGCGCGGAAAGGAACAGCGTGGCCGTATCCCTTCCATCTGCCTCCAGTTCTTCCCCAAACGCCTCTTCAAAGGAAACCGCTTCCTTCTCCAGGTCCAGCCTCGCGAAGGACCGGTTCAGCTGCTCCATATGTCCCGCCCCTGCCCCCGGGGCAAGACGCATCACCTCTCCGGTGAGCACATCCCGCGCATTACAGAAAACCGCCGTCCGGATCCCCTGGCGCAGAAGCTCCTGTGCGATCCTTGCCGCGATCCGGATACACAGCTCCAGAAGCTCCTGGCGCTTCCAGATTCCCCGGTCGTCCAGGTTCAAAAAAATCCGGGCCGCCCGCAGGGCAGTATAGCCGCGCAGATTCACCATCAGGTCGCCCGTCCTTGCCGTCGCCTTCCAGTTGACCGACCTCGGCTCATCGAACGGCGCGTATTCCCGGATCCCCCTGTATTCAAAGGGATCCTCCAGAAGATGGCGCTTCGCCAGGATCTCCCCGTTCAGCCTGCGTATGGCCGCATCCAGCGAAGCCCCCCGCGCAGGCCTGGGATATACGTACAAAACGCTCTCCTCCGCAACCCGTTTCACCATTTCCCTGCTTAAAAACAGGTCGGAAGCCACCAGGTCCAGCCCGTCGATCCGGTAATAGCCCCTTGCCCTACAGCAAAAAGGAATCCTCCTTGTCACCCGCTGGCGCGGTCCCAGCGACAGGATATCGTTGCGGTAATACTGGTCCGTTACCGCGCTGTCCCCCTCATCCTCAAAGCGCAGCTTCCGGGAAACCTGAAATTTCACCTTCAGCATAGGCAGCGGCAGCGACTTCCTGTTTTCCACCTGTTCCGACAGGAAACACCGTTCCCCTTCCGTTATGCTCTGCGCGGAGAAAAAAAGTCTGGCGGCAAGCCCTCTGTCCCAGAATCTTCCATAGATCCTGGCCTGCAGGAAATAAAAGGCCGCCGCTCCCAGACCGATCCATAAAATCAGCATTTCCGTCTCCATTCCGGAGGACAGCAAGCTATCCTCTCCTTCCAAAATCCTCCACGGGAACCGGCACCCGGGAAAGGATCTCCTCCATGAGCCCTCTCGCCTCCTCCTGCCTTCCGCCTCCGTAAGCGAAGACAAGCCGGTGGGAAAGCACATCCGGCGCAAGCGCCTTCACGTCATCCGGGATCAGATAATCCCGTCCCTCCATACAGGCCAGCGCCTTTGCCGCGCGCATGAGCGCCAGCGTTCCCCTGGGGCTTACGCCCATGGCGATCCTGTCCTGTTTTCGGGTTGCCGCCGCGATATCCGCCAGATATCCCGCCACGAGAGGATGGACATATACTCTCCCCGCCTCCTCCTTCAGCGCCAAAAGCTCTTCCTTCGTCATCACCGCCTGAAGCTCTGTCAGCGGATCCTTCTGGCTGTAAGTCTGCAGAATGGCCGCTTCCTCCTCCCGCTCCGGGAATCCCATGGACAGCTTCATCATAAAGCGGTCCGTCTGCGCCTCCGGAAGCGGGAAGGTTCCTGCCGTTTCCACCGGATTCTGTGTGGCAATGACAAAAAAAGGCTGCTCCAGCCCCATGGTCTCCCCATCTATGGTAACCTGCCTTTCCTCCATGCATTCCAGCAGCCCCGCCTGCGTCCTGGGGGTGGCCCGGTTGATCTCGTCCGCCAGCAGGATATTGGTAAAGACAGGCCCCTTCTTCAGCTCAAAGCATTCCCTTTCCCGGCTGTATACATGAAGTCCCGTAATATCGGCAGGCAGCATGTCCGGAGTAAACTGGATCCTGCCCATCCGGATTCCCACAGATGCGGCAAGCGCTTTTGCCAGCTTTGTCTTTCCCGTTCCAGGCACATCCTCCAGAAGCACATGGCCATCCGCCAGGATCGCGGCCAAAAGCCTCACCACGACTTCCTTTCTCCCGATGATTACCTTTCCCACATTTTCCGTCACTCTCTGTATTTCTTCCCGCATCCTCACACCCTGCCCTTTCCACAGCGCCGCCCTCCGTCGGCCGCTCTGTCCTGATTATACCGTTTTCATTGACAATTTTCCACAAAAAGCGTAAGATTCAAAACATATAAAATTACTGTTTTGCCTTCGGCAGAAAAAGGAGGGGCCCATGAATGTTTCCGCTCTGTACCGAAAACGCCTGATCCCGGAGGAATGTGTGCTCCTGAAGGACGATATCATCCTCAGGAACGATTCCGGCCTTCTGGTCACCTCCTGGAAAGCGCTGAAGCCACGGCCGGATCTCAGCCATGGCTTCTCCTGTTATTATCTGGACAGAGGCTTTAAGATCAGCCGCTTCTATGCTGCCGACAACACGCTTCTCTATCATTACTGCGATATCGTTTCCTGCGAATACGACCCGCATGCCGCCTCCCTTACCGTCACCGACCTTCTTGCCGATGTGATCATCTATCCCGACGGCTTCGTCAAGGTTGTGGACCTGGAGGAAATGGCAGACGCCCTAGAAGCGGGCGTACTTGACATCCCGCTCCTTCGGGCCGCCCTCCGTTCCCTGAACGGGCTCCTGCAGGAAATCTACGCGGGAAACCTTCCCGATCTTTCCCGTCCCATGGACCCGTATCAGGCCTAATAGAACACATGCCCTCCGATATTGATCCCTTCAAGCCCCGGAATGGGGGTGCGGAAGAACACGCAGTTTCCCACATTGGTAACCCCGCTCATGGCTTCGTCAGCGGCACGGTAGCAGCTGTCCGTCGCCCGGTTCTCCGCAAGGGCAAGCGCAAGGCGTCCGGTAGACACCGGCTCAAACTGGCCGCTCTGGTAAATGACCCCCGACACGGTATTGGGAAATACGGAGCTGAGTACCCGGTTGATCACCACAGCTCCCACGGCCACCTGCCCCTCATAGGGTTCTCCTCCTGCTTCACAGTAGATCAGGTTTGCCAGAAGGTACCTGTCGTCCTCAGAAAAGCTCACCTCAGAGATATCCCGCCAGCTGGACTGCGCGGCCAGACGGGATTTGCGGATTTCCTCCTCCAGCTTCTTCTGCAGCGCCGCAATGTTCTCATCCTGCGCGGCGATCTGGGCTTCCAGTACTTCCACCTGCGCCTCCGCGCTGGCGATCTGATCGGAATAGGCCGCGATATTTCCCTGGGTCTGGCTGATCAGGCCGGAAAAACGTTCATGCTCCGCCTGCGCGGATGCCTGCATATCCTCCAGCTGGTCCATATCCGCTTCCAGCTTCGCTTCCTTTTCCTCCACCGCTTCTCTCGCCGCCTTATAAGCCGCGAGCATCTTCTGGTCATAGGCCGCCATCTGTGAGAAATACTCCGTCATGTTCAGGACCTCTCCCAGGGATTTTGCCGAAAGGACTGCCTCCAGATAGGAATTGCTGCTCTTCTCATAAGAATACTGGATCCTCTTTTTCAGGCAAAGATACTGCCTCTCCTCCGTTGCCTTCGCATCCGCCAGCTCCGCCTGCGCAGTTTCAATCTCTTCCTTTTTCGCGATGATATTGTTTTCAATCTGCTCCAGGCTGTTGCTCACCTCGGCAAGCTGGCTGTTCAGCGTGCTCAGTTCTCCCTGCAGGCCGCTCTGGACATCCTCCAGGTTGGAAATGTTCTGCTCCTGCGCTTCCTTTTGATTCTGCGTCGCCTCCCGCTCTTCCTTCGCGTCCTCCAGCTGTTTTCTGGTATCCGAAGTGGCACTGACGCCTGCCTCCGGGGCTGTAAGCATGACCAGCGCGATAACCCCCGCGATCAGCCTGCGTCTGCCCTTTTTTATCATCCGTATTCTCCTCTTGTATCTTCCCTTACAGCAGAAGAGTCACACTCCGTCCTGCCGGCTCATACTTCCGGTAGCTCACCCCCGCCGCGTCCAGCATCCGCTTGGAAGCGCGCACGGAAGGCGTGTCCGCATATTTGTCGCATTCATACACAATTTCCCGGATTCCGCTCTGGATGATGGCCTTCGCGCACTCGTTGCAGGGAAACAGGGAAACATAAAGCCTGGCGCCCGCGAGGCTGCCGCCCCGGTAATTCAGGATGGCGTTCAGCTCGCTGTGGGTCACATAGGGATATTTGGTATTCTCCTCGTCCCCGTACTTGTCCCAGGGAAATACATCATCCGAACAGCCAATAGGGAAACCGTTGTAGCCCATGGACAGGATCTTGTTGTCATCGCTGACGATACAGGCCCCGACCTGCGTGTTCGGATCCTTTGACCTCATTCCCGACAGCTTGGCCACTCCCATAAAATATTCGTC
>DWUW01000091.1 GCA_019120525.1 Candidatus Eisenbergiella stercorigallinarum
CTTTATGACGAAGAATATATTCCCGGATCACAGCAAAAAGCTCTCCGATGATTTCCTGATGCTTCCGTGTCGGAGGTGCCGTCATGAACATCTGCCCGTCGATCAGCTCCGCCCGCTGGCCGTCCGGAAGAGCATAAATATCATCCGTGGTATAGATTTTTTCCTGCGGTAATGGCATAATAAAAATCTCCTTCCAGAGTAATGGTTCGGCTGTACCCATGTCGGCGCCGCTTCCTGACAAAATGGATTTCAGGATATGACTATTATATCCGGTATGAGGATGATCAGCAAGAGGGGAGAAGCGGACGGAAAGCTGAAGATTCCAGAAATTCCGGTTGTTTCATGCTCCGATAAATACCTGAAAAAGCCTTTCGGATAACCACTTTTTTCACTCACGCAACCCGGCTGAACACCTGGCTCCCATAGATGATCAGATACCCAAGCCCCCGTCTGGCGGCCAGGAATTCCCCGATGATCACGCCCACCAGCGCAAGGCCGATGTTGACCTTCATGGTGCTTAAGATGATGGGGATGGAGCCGGGCAGGACGACCTTGAAGAGGGAATCTCTGCGGCTTCCGCCCAGGGTGTAGATCAGCCGGATCTTTTCCTCGTCCACCTGCCGGAAGCCCGTATACAGACTGATGATGGCGCCGAAGAACGCCACGGACATGCCGGCCACGATGATGGTGTTCATGCCGGTTCCCAGCCACACGATGAGAAGGGGCGCAAGGGCGGATTTGGGCAGGCTGTTTAAAACCACCAGATAGGGCTCCAGAATTTCCGAAAGCCTGGCGGAATACCACAGGATGGTGGCGCATATCATGCTGATGAGAAAAACCAGCAGGAAGCTCAACAGCGTTTCATATAAGGTGATCCCGATGTGCGTAAGGAGAGATTTTTCTTCCAGAAGGGTGATGAATTCAAGCGCCACCCGGCTGGGACTGGAAAAGAAAAAGGCGTCGATCACATCGAGATCGGAGCACAGTTCCCACAGGGCGAGAAACAGAAGCAGCAGAAAAACGCGCAGGAAGACGACCATGCGGCGGCTTCTCCTATGAGCGGCAAGGAAGGCCGACTGGCGGGGCGTAAGGCTTCCGTCCCCTCTTTTTTCATTTCTTTCATACAATGATTTTTCATCCACGATTCAGTTCCTCCCACAGCAGATTGAAGCAGGTTTTGAATTCCGGCGCGTTTCTGGCGGCCAGCGGGCCGTCGTCCCGAAACGTCAGGTGAATGGGGATCTCCTTTAAGACTCTGGCGGGGCGTCTGCTCAGTACGATCACCCGGTCTGACAGGCTGATTGCCTCGGACAGGTCGTGGGTGATGAGGATGGCGGTTTTCCCGGCGGAGCGGATGATCCGGCAGATGTCGGCGGATACATTCAGGCGGGTCTGATAATCCAGGGCGCTGAAGGGCTCATCCAGAAGCAGGATGTCGGGCTCCAGCGCCATGGTGCGCACCAGGGCGGCGCGCTGCTTCAGGCCGCCGGAAAGCTCGCCGGGGCGTTTGGAAAGAAAGGGCGTAAGGCCGTAATCCTCCGCCATGGCAAGTACCTTTTCTTTTTTCTCCGGCGTGAGCTGACGGGTGATCTCCAGACCGAGGATGATATTCCGGTAAACGCTGCGCCATTCAAACAGATGGTCGCGCTGCAGCATGTATCCGATTCCAGGCTTTTTGTCATGGGGATCCTTCGTATAAAAGGTAATGTCCCCGGATTCCGGCTTTAGGAGGCCCGCGATCAGGGACAGGATGGTCGATTTCCCGCAGCCGCTGGGGCCGACGACGGCGACGAATTCTCCGGCGCGCACATGGAAGCTGACGCTGTCAAGGGCACGTACCTCGCCGCTTTGGCTGTGGTAGGAAAAGGATACGTTTTTCAGGGAAAGCTGTGTGTCTTCCATGTCATTCCTCCATTTTGAAGCGATAGCGCTTCGGACGGCATATCTTTGATATAGGATATCATATGAAAAAGAGAAATTTTTGTTCCTTTTTGTTGAAAGGGGCCAGAGGAAGAGCGCGGTTCCGGGAGGGACGTACATCGTGCGTCCCGTGTCTTTGTGGGACGGCCGGATGAAGGAAAGAAGCAGGATCCTGGGCAGATCGAAAGTTGCATGCGGGGCGATTTTGTGGTAGTATCTTTTTTAATTGAGCCGCAGGCGGGGCGCAGCGCAGCAGGCCGCAGGCGGATTTCAAAAAAATTTGCCGGACCTGATGCGGCGGAACGGAGGTACATATGGCACAGCTCTGGGGCGGCCGTTTTACGAAGGAAACGGACCGTCTGGCATATCAGTTCAACGCTTCCATTCATTTTGACCAGCGTTTTCTGGAACAGGATGTGGAAGGAAGCATCGCTCATGCGGCCATGCTGGCAAAGCAGGGGATCCTGACAGAAGCGGAGAGGGACGCGATCCATAACGGCCTGAGGGGAATCCTGGAGGACGTGAAGGCGGGAAAGCTTGCCGTGACGGATGAATATGAGGATGTCCACAGCTTCGTGGAGGCGAACCTGATCGACCGCATCGGGGACGCGGGCAAGAAGCTTCACACCGGAAGAAGCCGGAACGACCAGGTGGCGCTGGATATGA
>DWUW01000092.1 GCA_019120525.1 Candidatus Eisenbergiella stercorigallinarum
CATCGCCCTTCCACAACTTTTTCTTCTGATTGACCGGATGGGACGGATCCCCTACGCGTCCGTCACTTTTTCAGGAAATCTTCCCGCATCGGCGCAAATACGTCCACCAGCTTCCCCGCTTCCAGGCAGACGGTACCATGCACGGCATTCGGCGGCATCAGGACACAATCTCCCTTTGATACGGTCTGTGTCTCTCCTGACACCGTAAACTCAAACTTCCCTTCCGCCACATAGGTCACCTGGGTATGGGGATGGGAATGGACGTTGCCTCTCGCTCCCTTTTCAAAGGTGATCTCGCACATCATCACGTCGTCCCTGTATCCCATCACTTTTCTCGTGACGCCGGGCTCGCAGGGCGTGACGGAACACGCTTCGTTTTTAAGAAACATATCCTTACCTTCTTTCCGCCGCAGGCCGGTCTCAGCCCGCGGCCTTTTTATCCTTATTCTACATACTGCGTCTCATTCCTGCAAGCTTCATAATGCAGGGAGAATTCCGGACAGATGAGAGTATGCTCTTCTTTTTTCAGCTCCACGGGGCGGGAAACGCAGCGTTCCGCAAATTCTCCGAAGCTTCCGTCCTCCGAAAGGCTTCCGCAGACACAGACCAGGCCGGCCTGGTCCGCGTACAGACGCTGCTCACAGCCAAAAAGCCTGTCGTCATGCGGGACCGGCTCTACGCTGCACCACAATCCGATATAGCTTTCCTTCCTGCGCCCGAACATCCAGTTCCCTTCTCTTTTCACCTCATCGAAGCCCTTTTCATACCAGAAAATATGGATAAAATGGATCGGATGTCCTTCCGGGATCTCGTACAGGGCCGCGAGTACATTCTTCTCCTGGCGCAGGGCGGGCATCACGCCGTTCCCAAACCAGTATCCGGGGCGCGATTCCCCCTTCGCCTCACAGCTCTGTCCGGGATGGTTGGCGAATACCACCAGGTCCCGGTCCAGGGCCGCGACCCACATATGCTGCTGATAGCCGTACACACCAGGCTCAAACTGCATGGTTCCATGGAAACATTCGTTCAGCGAACGGGTATAACGGAAGCTTCCCTGCTCTTCCGGGCGCATGCTGTTTTCCCAGACGCGCCGTATGCCGTCCCGTCTCGGGGATTCCACGCTTGTCAGGATATAATCCTTCGTCCTGAAGATATCAATGCGCGCGTTCGACGTGCTGTAGGAGCGGCACCCGGTCTGTTCCATCAGCGCCTCCATATTCTCCGGCGCCCGGTAGCGGGATGTGGCAAGGCTGGACAGCCATTCGTTATAAACCCATGGCGCTTCCGGAGCCGCCCAGTGCGCCATGGCCTGGATATGCTCCAGCCAAGGATAGATCACGTCCCGGTAGACGCGCCCCTGCGGGGAGATCACCACACCCCGGAAGGTATGTACGGCGATGGTCCGCATGATGATATCCGCTGCCTTCCAGGCCTGTTCCGCCAGGTCCTTTTGCGCGAAATCAATCAGATTCAGAAGCGCCGCGAAGGTGATCACCGTATAGGGGCCGCTGTTGAATTCATCAAATCCCCCTTCGCACACATCAGCCAGCCATTCCCGGATCCGCGCTTCCGGAAAGCTCCCGTCCCGTCTTCCCGGAACGGACGAAACGGTCCTCCGGATATTCCCGCCCGAAGAAATAGGCCGTCTCATAGAACATCAGGGAATGGTTCTCGCTCCAGAAGCACATGCCGTCAAACCCGTCTTCGTCCATCCAGTACCGGAAGCCAAGCATGGTCTGCCGGATCTCTTCCTTCAGCCGCGCGTCCAGATCACAGGTTTTCATCAGCCGTACCAGGCCGCAGGTCATAAAATCCGCGCAGTCCATCCTGCGGCCGATCTGCTTCAGCGTGACCCTGATTTCCTCCAGGTCCTCCCGGGCACGCTGTCCCAGCGCGTATCTGGCGAGCAGGGGATACAGGGCGAAGCCGTCGTTCTTTCCCCGGGTAATGGACCTCACCCGGGCAATGCGCTCCAGCTCGCTCCGGGAAATGCTTCCGATCTTCTCCGCGCCCCGCTCCTGCGTCACATAAATCGGCTTACGGAGCTCCATCCGCTCAAAGCTGCGCTCCAGGTCTCCTTCCGGCAGGGAAATACATATGGAAAAAGCGGCGTAATCCTCCAGGCTGATCTCCTGCATGCCGCCTACCCCGCGGATCACACAGGACGCCTCTTTTTTCCGGAAGTCCTGATTGCCCGTATCGTAACGGATCTCGCTTCCCTCCGGCAGAGGCGCGGCAAAAGACAGCCGGCCTCCCTCCAGCCTGGCGGAGGAAAGCAACCTGTCTGCCTGGACACTGCTCTTTACCCTTTCTTCATCCGGAAGCTTTACCCGGATCTCATCCCTGTGGTTTAAGAATTGGACCGCGAAGGAAACCCTGGTATCCCGCACACCCAGCGTCTGGACCCGGACAAACAGGTCATTGTCTCCCTTCTTCAGGGAAAAGACCGTTTTCCGGCGGCTGATCGGCTTATAGACAGGCCGTTCAATGCGCCCCGCCTCCTCTCCGTTCAGCCATACGTCCACGGCGCAGTAGCTCCAGATGCAGACGTCCGCCTCCAGATCCCGTTCCACCACGAGCTTCGACGCGCCCAGAAGCTCCACCTTCCTTAATTCCAGGCAGTCGCAGGGATCGTCCACAAACAGATTCCCGCCGGAATAATAATATCTCCAGGGTTCCCCGATAGGGCTGGCCGCCCCGATACGGACGGGCGCGGACAGGTCGATCGGCCCGTGATCCGCAACCAGCCCTCTTAAATGCCTTTCATATCGAAGCTAGTCGCTGTCCCGGTCCCCGCTTTCAAATTCCTGCTCCCTCCGTCCCGCGATCAGATATTTTGTGAGATATCCATCCCGATCCAATTGAAATTCCACGTGTACGCCCCCTCCTGCTTTCTTAATAAAATACGTGATTTCCGATCACCTGGCCGCTGCGGCCGTTCACTCTCCGGAAAAACAGCTTATCCCCCACCGGCTCCGCTCCGGCAATGGCCTCCAGCGCAGCCTGCCTGCAGGAAGCGTTAACGTTTCCGGAACCAAGCGTCCTTTTCAGGCTTCCGTTCCTGACCGGGCTGAACTGTCCCGGCTCATATACAACGCCGGTAATGGTATTCGGATGCTTTCCGGACTCCATCCGGTTCATCACCACATTCCCCACAGCCACCTGGCCGATATAGGATTCGCCGCCTGCCTCGCACTGGATCAGCGCTGCGAGAAGATCGTACTCCTGCCTGCTGATCCCCTTCTGCGCAAGGAGGGCATCCTCCATGGCCGTCCTTGCCGCCGCTTCCGCCGCCTGTCTGGCCGCTGCGGCAGCGGCCTCCTGAGCCGCCTTCTGCTGTGCCAGCGCCGCTGTGGCAGCCGCCTCCTGGGCAGCCTTCGCCTGCTCCTGCGCCATCTTCTGGACCGTTTCCGCCTGCCCCTGCGCCGCAAGAAGCAGTACCTCTGTCTGTATCGTCTCCGTCTGGGCGTTTCCCGCGCCGGACATATCTGCCTGTGTCACGCCTTCTGCAAAAACGGTTGTATTCCATGCCATTCCCAGAAACAACATTCCTGTCAGGATCCCGGCGGCATGCATCCACAGCCTTCTGCCAATCGTGTTCATAGCAACCTCCATTTTCTGTTACTCTTTTTCTTCATTTGTTACAAAAGTATTAACAAATGTTACGATTGCTATCATAACAGCGGCGCTTCTTTTTGTCAACCTGAATTCTGCCCATATTTATCGCTGTTTTTTTCTCTTTTTATTGTTTATTTTCTGGTTCATCGTATAAAAAAATGCCTTTTTCTCCTGCTTTTCTGAAGAAAAAGACATTTTTTGCCTGATTTTTTTCTATTTTGTTAAAATGTTACGTTTTCCGTAATATTTCAGTTTCCAAAACCGGCGCCGCAGGCGTGCCCTTCCGGATCTTTTCCTTTCCTCCCTACAGCTTCCGGGCCTTTTCCAGGCATGCTGCCACCGCATCCATCGCGGCGGCGCGGAAGCCTTTTTCCTCCAGGGCATGGACGCCCTGGATGGTCGTACCGCCGGGGGAGCAGACCATATCCTTCAGCTCTCCGGGGTGTTTTCCCGTCTCAAGAACCATTTTCGCGCTTCCGAGGACCGCCTGCGCGGCAAGCTCATACGCCTGCGCGCGGGGCATTCCCCCGGCCACAGCGCCGTCCGCAAGGGCTTCGATGAACAGGAATACAAAGGCCGGGGAACTGCCGCTCACAGCGCTGACCACATCCATCAACCTCTCCGGCACCTCCGCCGTCCGGCCGAAGCTGTCCGTCAGGCTCCTCACCTCCGCCGCGGCTTCCCGGGAAACCCCCTCGGAAACACACATGCCGGTGCAGCCTTCTCCCACAAGAGCCGGGGTATTCGGCATGCAGCGGACCATAGGAACCGGATAGCCAAATTTCTGACTGAACCAGTCAAAGGATTTTCCGGGCGCAAGGCTGACCAGGATTTTTTCCCGCCAGGCCTCTTCTCCCAGCTGCCGCAGCTGCCCGATCACCTCTTCAAAAAACTGGGGCTTTACCGCCAGCACCA
>DWUW01000093.1 GCA_019120525.1 Candidatus Eisenbergiella stercorigallinarum
TTCAAAATGCCTGCTTATTCCCTTCCAGTAGGAATTGACAGTTTTGAAAAAATCCGTTCCGGCGGATACTATTATGTTGATAAAACAGGTTTTATCAGGGAACTGATGCAGAAAATCTTTGATGTGAGTCTGATTACGCGGCCACGCCGTTTTGGAAAAACGCTTCTGATGAGCATGCTGGCGGAATTTTTTGATATCAGAAAAGACAGTAAGAAGCTGTTTGAAGGACTTGAAGCTTCAAAAGACAAAGCACTCTGCAGTGTCTGGCAGAATCAGTGGCCGGTTTTATTCCTTACGCTGAAAAGTGTGGAGGGGCTGAAGTTTGATAGTGCCTACGGAATGCTGGAGGCTGTCGTCTCAGAACTGTGTGTGGAACATTATTATCTTGCGGAATCGCAGGCTGTGAATCCGATTCACCAGGAAATTTTCCTGCGCCTGGCTAAAAAGGAGGCCTCCGAAGAAGAGGTAAAAAACAGCCTCTATACGCTGCTGGCAATGATGCATGTATACTATGGAAAACAGGTAATCCTCCTGGTGGACGAATACGATGTTCCACTTGCCAAAGCAAGTGAAAACGGATATTATGAGCAGATGCTGGATGTTATCCGGAGTATGCTCGGTCAGGTGCTGAAAGGAAATCTTTCCCTGAAATTTTCAGTTGTTACGGGCTGCCTGCGGATTGCGAAGGAAAGCATTTTTACCGGAACCAATAATTTTGTTCCTGATACGATATCGGGGCGGCGGTATGAGCAGTATTTTGGATTTACGGAAAAAGAAGTGCAGGACCTTCTGGAGAGTACGGGCTTTTCTGAATATCAGGAAGAAATAAGGCTCTGGTATGATGGATATCTGTTTGGAAGAGAGAAAATTTACTGCCCATGGGATGTCCTGAATTACATTAACAGTCTGCAGGATGATCCGAATGCAAGGCCGGAGAATTTCTGGAAAAATACCAGCCATAACGGGATTATCCGTTCCTTCATTGACAGGACGGATCTGGCTGTAAATGAAAAATTTGAAACGCTCCTGGCCGGCGGGACGATTTTGGAAAGGATTGAAGAGGATCTTACTTATGATGTCCTTCATTCTTCAGAGGAAAATCTGTGGAGTATTTTATATCTGACAGGATATCTGACGCAGGCGGATGCTTCGGAAAAAACGGCGGAGACAGGGCTTACTGCTTTGAAAATTCCAAACAGGGAGATCCGTTCCATTTTTACAGATACCGTAGCAAAATGGTTTCAGGACACCGTGGCAGGAATGGACCGCAGGAGCCTGTTTGGAGCCTTTTGGAATGGCGACGCTGAAAAAATCACGGAGCAGCTTAATGACCTTTTGTTTCAGACGATCAGCTACTATGATTACAGAGAAAGCTATTATCATGCTTTTCTGTCAGGAATATTCGTCGGAGCCGGTTATGGAGTGGAGTCCAACCGTGAATACGGAACCGGCAGGCCGGATATTGTTGTTGCGGATAAAAAAGGGAGAAAAGCGATCATCATTGAGGTAAAGCATTCTCAGAAAAATTCTGAAATGGAGGCAGACTGCATGACAGCAATGAGGCAGATCCAGGAAAGATCTTATGCAGACGGCCTTTTGTCAGGCGGATATCGTTCCGTCTGGTGCTACGGAGCTGCATTTTGCGGAAAAAACTGCATGGTCCGGGGAAAATGTGTGCAGAGATAACGGAAAAAAGTCATACGGCGCAGCCCTCAGAAAAGGCGTTGCGCCGTATTATTACGTTCAGGCTGCTATTTCATGGTAAACGTCAAAATTCTTGTCTGCACATTGTCCTGCAGATTCCGGTAAAAGAACTGATAGTCATACAGATGATACACCCCGTCCGTAAAGATGGACAGCCCCGCCGGATAGTCCTCCGGGGAAACGTCCGGCACCTTCAGCGCGCCGCGGGTTTCGTCAATGTAAGCGCCGGTCAGCTCCGGAATTTCCGAGGTGATCTCACCGCTGTAATCGGTGAAGCAGGCGCCCAGATTCTGGCTCTTGTCCGCCGGAGTGCTGTCAGTTTTCCAGTTCAGCGGATTGATGGCATATGTTTTTGTCCCTTCCGGGATCATGAGGGAATCGGTGATATCCTCCGCTTCGCTGTTGAAGGAAACGATAACGCCGGTGTCGCTTTCGCCGGCGGCCATTTTCAGCTGCGGATATTCCGCCACATCTTCTTCGGTGATCCGCCAGCCGATGGCATAACAGGCGACCAGCTGATCCGCCAGAGCCTCGTCGTCAAAGAGGTCCTTCATCAGCCGCAGGCACATGTCAGCGCCCTGGGAAAATCCGGCAAGCACGATGGGCCGGCCCTCATTATAGTTGTCCATGTAATAGAGGAAGGCGTCGCGGACATCCGCGTAAGCGGTTTCCAGATAAGGCTCCCGGTCCGCTTCGGGCATGTCGTAGACGTTCAGGCCGATCTGGCGGTAGTAGGGAGCAAAAAAGCGGCTGTCCGTGTCATAGATCCCTTTTTCCATGTTGATGGCGCCGACAAAGCTTTCTTTGGTGTCCGCATCGGAGAGGGACATGTTGCAGGCATCGTCAGAGCCGCCGTATACGGAAGGGCAGATGAAGAAAACGTCGGCCGTCTTAGCGGTGTTTTCGGTTTCCAGATAGGCCCAGTTCGCGGCATCGGAGTAATCCGGAGCTGCTTCGGCCGCGGCTGCTTCAGCAGCTGTGTCCCCTTCTGCGCCGGATACTTCAGCTTCCGCATCCGATTCCGCTTCTGCCGTATCCGCAGTGGCGGATCCTTCTGCAGCTGCGGATTCCTCTGCGGCCGCAGCGGAGGAGCCTTCTGCGGCCGCTGTTTCCGCTGCCGGCGCGGAGGGCGCATTTCCCCCGGCCGGGGAACAGCCCGCGGCAAGCGAGAGGGAAAGCAGCAGGGCGAGAAGGAAATAGGAGATAGAATGTTTTTTCTGTCGTTTCATGTGAGTTCAGATCCTTTCCTGATATTTTTTCGAAGCATTGAAAACAGGCCGGTGAGGCCGTTTTCAGTCTGATATTTTAGCACGGATCCCGTTTCCTGTCACAGGAAAAGGAGCAAAAAGCAGAAAACGGGAGCGGAATGCAGAACAGATTTCCGCACATCCGCCGCCCGTACTGTCAGATCTGCCGATCAGAGGCAGCGCAGTCCATCAGGAGCAGTTCAGTCCGTCAGCACCCGCTCCAGCACATCGGTCACTTTTTTCACCGGAATGATTTCCAGCTTTTCCTTTACCTCGTCTGCCACATCCTCCAGGTCGTCCTGGTTTTCATAAGGGATGAAAACCTTCGTGATGCCGGCGCGCTGGGCGGCCATCAGTTTTTCCGGAAGGCCGCCGATGGGCATGACGCCGCCGCGCAGGGAGACCTCGCCGGTCATGGCGTAATCGGTGTCCACCGCTTTGCCCGTAACCAGGGAGGAGAGGGCGGTGACCAGCGTGATGCCGGCGGAGGGGCCGTCCTTGGGTACCGCGCCCGCGGGCACATGGATGTGCAGGTCGTGGTCGGCAAAAACCTTTGACTCCTCCGGATAGAGGGACTTCACCAGGCTGATGGCGATCTGGACGGATTCCTTCATCACATCGCCCAGCTGTCCTGTGATCAGCACGCCCCCTTTGCCTTCGGTCAGTCTGCTTTCGATGAACAGGATCTCGCCGCCCGCGCGGGTCCAGGCCAGGCCGGTGACTACGCCGGGCATTTTTTCGGTCAGCCGGGATTCGTGGTTGAGTTGCTTTCTGCCCAGAAAATCAACCAGGTTGCTTTCCGTTACGATCAGGCTGCTGTCCGCTTCCGTCTCTCCGGCCTTCGCCGTACGCTGATTCGCGCTGCGAAGCTGTGTACCGCGGACCAGACGGACCGCCGCGGTGCGGCAGAGGGTGTCGAGCCGGTTTTTCAGGGTGCGCACGCCCGCTTCCATAGTGTATTCATCGATGATTTTGCGGAGCGCGCCGTCCGTGATGGTGAGCATGTCCTCTTTGATGCCCATGGATTCCAGGGCCTTCGGCAGGAGATGCTTTCTGGCGATATGGAATTTTTCCACCGCGGTGTAGCCGGGGAAGCTGATGACCTCCATCCGGTTTAAAAGGGGCTCCGGAATGGTATCCGTGGTGTTCGCCGTGCAGACGAAAAGCACGTTGGACAGGTCATAGGGCACGTTCATGTAATGGTCGGTAAAAGTATTGTTCTGTTCCGGATCGAGCACCTCAAGCAGGGCGCTTGCGGGATCTCCGCCGTAATCTTTTGCCAGCTTGTCCACCTCGTCCAGCACCATGACGGGGTTGGAAACGCCGCTTCTTTTCATGCCTTCCATGATCCGGCCGGGCATGGCTCCGATGTAGGTGCGCCTGTGCCCGCGGATCTCCGCCTCGTCCCGGATGCCGCCCAGGCTGATGCGGACGTATTCGCGGCCAAGGGCGCGGGCGATGCTCTGGCCGATGCTGGTTTTGCCGGTGCCGGGCGCGCCCACGAACAGCAGGATGGAGCCGTTCTGCTTCCGGTTCAGCGCCATGACTGCCAGCTGCTGGATGATGCGTTCCTTTACTTTTTTCAGGCCGTAATGATCCTCGTCCAGAATGGTCTCCGCCTTATCCAGGTCAATGGAGCTGACCTTTGGGGCCTTCCAGGACAGGCTGGTGACAAAATCCAGATAATCGTAGAGCAGGCCGTATTCGTGGCTTTCCTTGCCCTCCTGGCGCATGCGGTTCAGGACTTTTTCCGCTTCCTTTTTCGCCTCTTTGTTCATGCCGGACTTTGCGATCTTCTTTTCAAATTTCCGGATGTCCGACTCGTTTTCCGGGTGCATGTCGTCCAGCTCCTTCTGGAGATAGTCGATCTGCTTCCTGATGGCGGCTTCCCGGTAAAGCTGCTCCTGATCGTCCTTCTGGGCGGATCTGGCTTCGTCGGAAACCCGGGCCACCTCGACAAATTCATTGATCGCTCTGGAGATCAGCTCCACCCGCTCCTTTCTGGAATCCGCGGCGAGGATGGCGTATTTCTCATCTGCGGTCAGGTTGAGATACTCTGTGAGCGCGCAGGCCAGGTCGAAAACATTTTTCCGCTGCATGATGAAGCTTCTGGCCCAGATCCCCCACTGGTAGCCCTGGACAAATTTCAGCAGGACGCCGCGCAGACGGCCGAAGGCGGCCTTTTCCTCCTCAGCTGTCAGATCCGCTTCCTCGGGACGGATGGAAGCGGAGGCGGTGAGTACGCCGTCGCTGATCTCAATATCGGAAATGTCCACCCGCTCCAGGGTGCGTACCTGGATATTGTCCCCCTCGGCCACGCTTTCCACCCGGGCGGATACGCCGATGGGGTAAAAAGAGTCGGCGGTGAGACCGCTGTTTTCCCGGTCCTCCTTCAGCTGGATGAACAGGATGTCCGTGCCTGTCTCGATGGGCTCCGTACACCAGTCGGTAAAGAAGTCCTTCTTAAAATAATAGGATACATCCGGCAGAAGCAATATATTGTAAACTGGTCTGATGATCATGGGATTCTCCTTTCTTTCCGGTTTTCTCTCCCGTTTTCTTTCCGGCTTTTTTGCAGCCGGCGGATTTTTTGTTAGCAGTCGCTGTTGCTGAGTGCTAACACTTTGGTGAAAAGAAAGCGAATAAAACAGAATTGTTTTTATTCGCCGTTCTCTGCTCCTGAAGGAAATTTTTCAATTAAATCCGGTCTCTGCGGTACCGGTTTGTGACGAACAGCACTGACACTGTGTCACTGCTAATAAAGTAGCACACGGCCGGAAGGATGTCAATAGGCGGCGGAAGTTTTCACATTTTTTTCATTTTTGGAGATTCCGCCCGGGCATATGGATTTCCTTTTTCTTCAGAAGATGTTTTTCTGCGAGCTGTTCCGCCAGTTTCGTATCCAGAAGGCTCGTTTCCGTCTCAAAGGTGAGGATCAGGCGATCTCCCGGATAAATTCCGTTTTCTTCATAGGCCTGTATCTTCCGGACGGCGCTGCCTGCATATTCCGGCTCGTCCATCCTGCCCGCATGCTCCCAGTAGATCTCCATTCCTGTCCTCTCTGACAAAAAAGTGAAATCCGGATGGACGGTTCCGTATCCCTTCAGATAAAGCGGACATTCATATTTATAGGGGATCCCTCTGCGGAAAAAAAGGTCGGCCAGGATCTTTTCTGATTTGGAGCGGACCCGTTCGCCCCGCTCCGTCAGAATGACCGGAGCGCCTTTCTGAAACGCTTTCCCGGTATATTCTTCTGAGAGCCATTTTTTCAGCCGCTGTTCCCATGAGATCTCAGCCGGGCGGATCAGCTTTTGCCTTTCCGGATGCTCCGCCAGGAGCAGTTTTTCAAATTCGTCGTCCTCATAATCTGCCAGGATATCCCGGATCTGCGCCAGCCTTTTTTCCGCCAGCCGCACAACCTTTTCATCATAGCTTTTCTGAGCCAGGGCACGGATCAGCTTTTCCCTGGATTTTGGCAGATATTCCTCGTTTTTCCTTCCTCCGGGCAGACAGCGATAATATTGGATACTTTTCCTGCAGCCGGACAGCCGGAGCGTCCCTTCGGGAGCGTTCTTCAGACGCGCCCCGGCTTCTTTCACGATTTTTTCCAACCTGAGCTGCTCTTTTAACAACATTTCATTTAGATTCATCATGGTTACCCTCTTTTCTTTTTTTGTGGCGTTTTGATGGGTTTGCAATGTTTGGATGTTTTTGCGAGATTACGGTTGAGAATACGTTTTCGGATTATGGAACCGTACGTTTGTGGGCTTCTGGATGAGCTTTCGAGAAACTGGTACGGTTAGGATCTTCTTTTGAGGGGGTTGGAACCGTACATTTTAGAGCTTTCGGGAGACCGGTACGGTTAGGATCTTCTTTTTGGGGGTTCGGAACCGTACGTTTTTGAGATTTTGGCTGACCGGTACGGTTAGGATCTGTTTTTGGGGGAGATGGAACCGTACATTTTGGGACCGTGTACGGTTAGAATCTGCTTTTCGGGAACTTGGAACCGTACATTTTTGAATTTTGTACGGTTAGGATCTTCTTTTCAGGGGGTGGGAACCGTACATTTTCAGGTTTGTGTACGGTTGGATTACCTGTTTTTGAAAATGGAACCGTATCATGGCCTGACGGTGTGCTGCCTGTACGGCTATTTTCCGGCAAATGAGCTGCAGAACCGTACCGGGCTTTCAGGCTGGTCGGGGCGGGCAGACACAGCGGAGATTACATATCGGGCTTTCGGGTTTTTCAAAACGGACACTCTCGTCAGGGATCATGCCGGATCTTTTCATTTTCGACCGGCCGGGGCGGCTGCCCTCTCAGAAATATCAGAATCTGTTTGATGCGCTGGATACTATATACCATATCACAAAACAGATTATCAGTCTATTCTTTTTTCTCTGTTTCATTAAAATAAGCCTGTCAGCTGATGGGAGAAAGATTTTACCAGGAAGGTCGGGGTGAGCGCTATCAGTCCTGCGGGTCCTGAAAACGGGCGGCTTCGCCCCGTTCCGGATAGATCCGGAATTCTCTTTTGCGAAAGTCGATGAGCCCTTCCCTTTTCATCCGGCCAAGTTCCCGGGACAGGGCGGTGCGTTCCGTCCCCAGATAGTCCGCGAGCTGCTGTCGGTCCAGGGGGATGGAAAAATGGGTGGAACCGTGTACGGCGGCCTGCTCGGAAAAATAGGAATACAGCCGGTCGCGGATCTTTTTGGGAGAGGAATGAAAAATCCGCATGGAAAGCCCGAGATTTTTCCGCGCCGTGATGGAAAGGAGGTTTTGAAGAAGAATGGCGTTCCTTCCACCCGCCGCGCCGGCCGACAGCAGGGAAGGGACGCTGAGGAACAGGACGGAGGCGTCCTCCCCCGCGACGGCGTCCACCAGCAGCTGCTGATCCGGAATGCAGGCGTAGGATTCTCCGAACACACCGCCCTTCTGGACGATGCCAAGGATGCTTCTGCGGCCGAACAGATCCAGGGCTTCGATCTGGACGGAGCCCTCCAGGATCAGGCCGAACTCGGAGACGGTCTCTCCGGCATGGAAGATGACCTGGCCTTTTTCAAAGGTTTTTACCCGGCTGTTCAGCTTTTGCAGGAGACCGGGCAGCTCCTTTTCTTCATACCCGCGAAACAGCGCGGTCTGCGTCAGAAATCTGTGATCCATAAAATTTTCCATCTCCGTTTTCTGAAAAAAGTGGCTATGGCAACATACTTTTTGAGGCGATTATAATAAGATGCCCATGTAAAGTCAAGGTATATGGAGGCGGCAGGAGCCTTTAGGCTTCTGCCGGAATAAAGTGCCGCCTGCGGCGGCAGAGGAGGTAAGCATGATCAGACAGATCATTCGGATCGATGAAGAAAAATGCAACGGCTGCGGGCTCTGCGCCCAGGCCTGCCACGAGAGCGCGATCGCAATGGTGGACGGAAAGGCAAGGCTGATCCGCGACGACTACTGCGACGGCATGGGGGACTGCCTGCCGCAGTGCCCGACAGGAGCTATTTCCTTTGAGGAAAGAGAGGCGGCCGCATACGATAAGGAGGCGGTCGAAGCGAACATGAAAAAGAAAAAGCTGGAAGAAAAAAAGGATGCCGCGCAGGTGGAACAGGAAGCTGTCCATCCTATGGGCGGCTGCCCGGGAGCGGCTTCCAGGCAGATCAGGAGAACTGCCGAAGCCGCTGCTCCGCAGAATGGTTCCGGGAATTTCCGGAATGGCTCCGCAGCCTCGCAGAACGGTTCCGGGGCGTTCCGGACTGGCTTTGCGGCTTCGCAGGAAGCCCCGGTATCTCAGCTGGAGAACTGGCCGGTTCAGATCAAGCTTGCCCCGGTTCAGGCCCCGTACTTTGACGGAGCGAAGCTTCTGATCGCGGCGGACTGCACCGCGTATACCTACGCGGCGTTCCATCAGGATTTCATCCGGGGAAGGGTGGCGCTGATCGGCTGTCCAAAGCTGGACGGCATCGACTACAGCGAGAAGCTTGCGCAGATCATCCGGAACAATGACATTAAGAGCGTGACGATCGTGCGCATGGAGGTGCCCTGCTGCGGAGGGCTGGAACTGGCGGCAAAGAAGGCCCTGCAGGAAAGCGGGAAATTCATCCCCTGGCAGGTGACGACGATCTCCATCGACGGAAAAATCCTGGAGTGAGACGGATGATATCCCGTGTACGGTTACAGAATGACAATCGTTGTTCTGTAACCGTACAAAAAAATGCCTTTTCTCAATGGGAAATGCGCGGGGATTTCCGCGGAAGTTTCCCGGCGCGGGAAATTCTCGCCCGCACCTCACAGAACCCGTATATTCTTCAGAAAACCTTCATAAAAACGGAAAGAAATTTTTATTGCAGACAGCCGGAAGAAGCAGTATACTTTTCCTATTCCTTTTATTTCTGATCGTTCTGGCCGCATGCGGCGGCATCTTTCAACGTTTTATTTTTCCCGGGCCATGACTGCTCCAGTCACTTTGTTATTCTGAATTATCCTAAACTGTTTTCCAGGTGAAAATTCCAATCAGAAAACATGAAAAGTTTTTATCGGGAGCTGCGGCGGAAGAAGTAAAAACGCACTCGCGGTTTTTCTTCCCCCGTCGAAGCAGGGCCTTGCCTTGCTGCGCTCCGGAAGGGAGGAATTTTATGAAAAGAAAACGGTTGTTCAGCCTGGTGACAGTCTGTATGCTGCTGCTTTTATCGGACAGGACGGTATGCGCTTCCTGTGCGGAAGAGAAGGGGGTGATCCGGTCAGAAACGGGACTGTATGCCGCCGCGGACTATGAGGCGGATGAGCTGGGGAAGATCGGGCCAGGAACAAAGGTGGATGTTCTGAGCGTCCTGTCGGAGTTCGTCCTGATCAAGGAGAACGGCAGATATGCCTATGTTCCCTGCAAGTCCCTGTACATTGACGCTGATTACGAAAAGCATTATGGAAAGAAAAAAGCATGCGGCAGCACGCATCCAGTGCTGGTCACGGAAGGAAGACTGTTCGAAAACGCCGTGGAAACGCTTCTTCTGGCCTATCATAGGATCCCGGAAAGGATCAGGGAAGCTTTTGAAGCCGGCGGCTTCCGGATCAAGATGACAGAGTGGGATGTGGCGGAAGAAGCCTACGCGCCATACGGGGGATATTGGGGCATCGGAAGGATCAAGGCCGTGACGGATTATGAGAGGAAGATGATCTATGTCAACGATGAATGGCCGAACGCGGTTATCCATGAGATGGGGCATTTCCTGAACGATTTTCTGGGAATGTACAGCTCCCGCCCGGAAAACAGGGAACTTTTTCATCGGGAAGCGGGAAAGATCAGCCTTTACGCCTCGAGCAACGACAGGGAGTATTTCGCGGAGGCCTTCCGGCTGTATGTTACCGAACCGGTACTGCTTGGCCTGATATCGCCGGAAAGCTTCGCGATGGTGGAGAAAGCGGTGCGTTCCATTGCATCCGTCCCCGGAAGATGCTAGAATACGGATAACACAGACGAAAAAAGGAAGAGAAGAAAATGAAGCTGTTTCATCTGTCGGATTTACATATCGGGAAGCTGCTGTGCGGCTACAGCCTGAGAGAAAATCAGGAGGCTGTGCTTTCTCAGATTGCGGACTATGCAAAAGCGGAGCACCCGGACGCTATCCTGATCTGCGGGGACATTTACGACAAATCAGCCCCTTCCGGCGAGGCCTACGTGATGTTTGACCGCTTCCTGGAGGCGCTGTCGGAAATCCGTCCCCGGATTCCGGTGCTCATCATCGCGGGCAACCACGATTCCCCGGAGCGGCTGTCCTATGCCTCCTCCTTTCTGGAAAGGCACAGCATTTATCTGTCCGTGTTCCCGCCCGTAAGAGAGGACGAATTTCTGAAAAAAATCGAGCTGGCGGACGAATACGGCCCGGTGGACTTTTATCTGCTGCCTTTCCTGAAGCCGGGATATCTGCGGCCGCTGCTTCCGGACGGAAGCGCGCTGAGTTATGAAGAAGCGGTCCGCTTCCTGCTTTCCAGAGAAAAGATCGATCCGAAACGGCGGAACGTGATCCTGTCCCATCAGTTTTATACGGCCGGGCAGTCCGAGCCGGAAACCTGCGATTCGGAGGCGGCGGTCGCCATGGCGGGGGGACTGGATAAAATCGATGTTTCCGTGCTGGATGCCTTTGACTATGCGGCGCTGGGGCATCTGCACGGCTCTCAGAGGGTGGGAAGGGAAAGCGTCCGTTACTGCGGCACGCCGTATAAATATTCCGTGAGCGAGGAGCGG
>DWUW01000094.1 GCA_019120525.1 Candidatus Eisenbergiella stercorigallinarum
GCTGGCTGACCGCTTCCACTTTGAAAAGGTGGCGATCACCCTGCGCGAGAGCAAATCCGCTTCCGACAACGACTGGAGCGGCATGCTGTATGATTCCGCAAGCGGAGAATACTGCTTCTCCAAGCTGTATCACCTGCACATCATCGACCGCGTGGGCGGCGGCGACAGCTTCGGCGGCGGCCTGATCTACGCGCTGTTAAACGGAAAGAGCACCCAGGAAGCAATTGAATTCGCGGTTGCGGCTTCCGCCCTGAAGCACTCCATCGAGGGAGACTACAACATGGTTTCCGTGGCAGAGGTGGAGAAGCTGGCAGGCGGCGATGGATCCGGACGGGTTCAGAGATAAGGTTATAGAGAGAAAGAAGCCTCACAGAAGAATAAGGTACGGACAGCCGGGCGGCCCGCGGAAGGGCAGCCCGGCTGTCCGTGTGTGCTTTTTAAAAAGGACTTCCTATTTTTTCAAATCTGGTATATAATAAGGAACGGAAATAATCATATTCATTTTCCTTAAAACATATCTCGCTGGTTCCTGAGTGACAGGAGCCATTGAACAGGCGCTGACGAAAAGAAGCGGCATCGTGGAAGAACGCCTTCGTCAGGCCGGATATCTATGTTTTATTTCCCTGAACAGGAATGCTTTTATTAAAGAAGAAAGAGGAAAGGAACAGACGTCTGCGGCAGGGCCGGAGCGTGGTTCGGATTCCTTTTGGGCGGAAAGGAACACAAATCAAAAAACGGAGGAACAGTATGAGCAGTTTGGGCATGAAGGAAAAGTATCAGTCGCTTGCGTTGGCCGATCTGAAGGAGATTGCCAAATCCCGCGGGATCAAGGGCACGTCATCCATGAAGAAGGCGGATGTGATCGAAGCGATGCTTGCGCTCGATGAAAAGGAAAGCCAGGGTACGGAAACCGTATCGGCGGAACAGAAGCCTGCCGCGCATCATAAAAAGACGGCAGACCGCCGGACAGGAGCGCCGCAGGCTGCGGAGGGCGAAAAAGCGGATGCGGCGCAGAGCCAGGGCAGGCCGCAGGAGAACGGCACGGAGAAAAGGCCCGTTTCCAGGATCGTGCGCAGCGCTGGCCCTGACGGGCAGACGAGGGGGACGGAAAGAAGGGGCGTGCGCCGGTTCGCTCCGGCCCAGGGAAATGCCGGACAGGCGCAGAATCATGCGCAGGGAAACGGACAGGCCCAGGGAGCGGCGCACCAGGCAGGGACCACGTATGCGTCCGGTTCTGCAGCGGCGGCCGGAGGAACGCAGAATCCGGGAAGCGCCGCGGAAAAGACGGATGCGCAGACGGCACAGGCGCCGGTCCTTGAGGAAGGATTTCCGGCGGAGCTGGACAGTGGCATTTCCGCCAACGGGATCCTGGAGGTCATGCCGGACGGCTACGGCTTCATCCGCTGCGCCAATTATCTGCCCGGCGAGAACGACGTATACGTCGCTCCCAGCCAGATCCGCCGGTTCGGGCTGAAAACGGGCGATATCATCGTGGGAAATACCCGCGTGAAGACCCAGAATGAAAAATTCAGCGCCCTGCTTTATGTGAAGTCCATCAACGGCTATACGCCGGATGCGGCGGTAAAGCGATATAATTTTGAAGACATGACCCCGATCTTCCCGGACGAGAGGATCGGCCTGGAGCTGTCCCGCTCCTCCGTGGCCATGCGCATCATGGATCTGATCAGCCCTGTGGGAAAGGGCCAGAGAGGCCTGATCGTATCCCCGCCGAAAGCAGGAAAGACCACCCTGTTAAAGCAGGTGGCCCAGTCGGTAAAGACCAATAATCCGGACATGCATCTGATCATCCTGCTGATCGATGAGCGTCCGGAAGAAGTGACGGATTTCCGTGAAGCCATCGAAGGACCGAACGTAGAGGTCATTTATTCCACCTTTGACGAGCTGCCGGAGCACCACAAGCGGGTGGCGGAAATGGTGATCGAGCGGGCCAAGCGTCTGGTGGAGCATAAGAAGGACGTGATGATCCTGTTAGACAGCATCACCCGCCTGACGCGGGCCTATAACCTGGTGGTCCCGCCCAGCGGCAGGACGCTTTCCGGCGGCCTTGACCCGGCGGCCCTGCATATGCCCAAGCGCTTCTTCGGCGCGGCGAGAAACATGAGGGAGGGCGGCAGCCTGACGATTCTCGCCACGGCCCTGGTGGATACGGGAAGCCGGATGGACGACGTGATCTATGAGGAATTCAAGGGAACCGGCAATATGGAGATCGTCCTTGACCGCAAGCTTTCGGAAAGAAGGGTATTCCCGGCCATCGATATCCCCAAATCCAGCACCAGAAGGGAGGACCTGCTCCTTTCTCCGGAAGAGCTGGAGGCCACCGGCATCCTGCGCAAGGCGCTCAACGGCCTCAAGCCCGAGGAGGCCGTGGACAAGATCCTGGATATGTTCACGCGTACCAGAAGCAATACCGATTTTGTCAACGTGGTCAGGAAGATGAAAATTCTGTGATTTTCCTGCAAAATCGCTCTTGCGCTCATGAAAAAGCTATGCTACAATGAAAAAGCTGTTTACGGACGGCAGTTTCCGGCGAAGGCCGGATGGTCCGCTTCGGCGGATCCTGTGGATGAGAACGAGAACGAACTGGAAACCGGGAAAAATAGAAGAGGTGAAGAACAATGAAAGAAGGACTGCATCCCAAGTATTATCAGGCGACCGTAACCTGCAACTGCGGAAACACATTTGTAACGGGCTCCACCAAGCCGGAGCTGCACGTGGAAGTATGTTCCAAGTGCCATTCATTCTACACCGGCCAGCAGAAGGCTGCCCAGGCCCGCGGACGTATCGATAAGTTCAACAGAAAGTACGGCGTGGGAACGGCTGCGAACTGAGAGCAGGAATAGGGAAACGGATTTTTCCGTAGAAGAAAGGTTGAGGTGTATATCTCAACCTTTTTTATAAGGCTCTGCCTGCGGGACGTGCAGCAGGAAGGATGGAGGATAAGGATATCGATGAGCACGAAAAAATGCGGACACTATTCCGGGATCGGCGGACAGGCGGTCCTGGAAGGCGTCATGATGAAAAACCGGGAAGAGTACGCCGTATCGGTGCGCAGGCCGGACGGCGGGATCGAAACGAAGAAAGAAAAGTATGAGGGCGTCTGGGGAGGCAGGAGGATCACGAAGCTGCCGTTTGCCCGCGGCGTTTTCAATTTCATAGACTCCATGGTGCTTGGCATGCAGACGCTGACCTGGTCCGCGGGCTTTTACGAGGATGAGGAAGCGGAGGAGACAAAGACGGACGCCGTGCTGGACCGGGCGACGAAGGGAAATGGGGAGAAGCTTCTCATGGGGCTGACGGTCGCCTTTTCCATCGTCCTGGCGGTGGCCATCTTCATCGCCCTGCCCTTCGGGATCAGCCTGCTGTTCCAGAGCTTTGTCCGCAACGCTTCCCTGCTCGCCATTCTGGAGGGCCTGGTGAGGCTGGCCATTTTTCTGATCTACGTGGCGGCCATCGCGTCCATGAAGGATATCCGCCGGGTATACCAGTACCACGGCGCGGAGCATAAATGCATCAACTGCCTGGAGCACGGCCGGGAGCTGAATGTGAAAAACGTGATGAAAAGCTCCCGTTTCCATAAGCGCTGCGGAACCAGCTTCCTTCTGTTCGTGGTGCTCATCAGCATCGTGCTTTTCATGTTCATCCGGGTGGAGCAGCCGCTTCTAAGGCTGGGGCTGCGCATCCTGCTCATTCCCGTTGTGGCAGGTATCTCTTATGAGGTCCTGCGGCTGGCGGGAAGGACGGATAATGCATTCATCAACCTGATCTCCCGGCCCGGCCTGTGGCTGCAGCGGCTGACCACCAGGGAACCGGATGAGAGCATGGTGGAGGTGGCCATCGCCTCCGTGGAAGCGGTCTTTGACTGGAAGGCCTATCTGAAAGAAGAATTCGGTTACGGATTTGAGGAGGATGAGGGAACGGACGCCCCGGCGGAGCCGGAGGGCCTGGCAGAAGCAGACGTCCCGGCGGAGCAGGAAGGCCTGGCGGGAGCGGACCGCTCAGCGGAGCCGGAGAGCCTGGCAGAAGCAGACGCCCCGGAGGAGCCGGAAAACCCGACGGGAGCGGATGCCCCGGCAAAACCGGATGCCGGACAGGAAGCTTCCCCGGAGGGAACTGCCGTATGATGCGCTACGCGGACGCCTACCGGTACGGGAAAGACGCGCTCGAGGCGGCGCAGGTGGCAGAAGCGAAGCTGGATGCCAGACTGCTCCTGGAAGCGGTATGCGGGACCGCGGGAAACGACCTTCTGGTTCATGGGGACAGGGAGCTTTCGCGGGAGCAGGAAGAACGGTACCGGGAATGGATCGCCCTGCGCGCATCCCGGATCCCCCTGCAGCACATCACCGGCGTGCAGGAATTCATGGGACTGGAGTTTCTGGTCAATGAACATGTGCTGATCCCCAGACAGGATACGGAGATCCTGGTGGAGGAGGTGCTCAGGGAGCTGACGGACGGAAGCAGGATCCTGGATCTGTGCACCGGCTCCGGCTGTATCCTGCTGAGCCTTCTGAATTATTCCAATGACTGCGTGGGAACGGGGAGCGATATTTCAGAAAAAGCGCTTGAGACAGCGCGCCGGAACGCGCGGAAGCTCGGTATTTCCGCGCAGTTTCTGCATAGCGACCTGTTCGATGAGGTGGAAGGACGGTATGATTTTATCGTATCCAATCCGCCCTATATCGCGTCCGGCGAGATCCCGGGACTGATGGAGGAGGTGCGCCTGCATGAACCTCTCTGCGCCCTGGACGGACATGAGGACGGACTCTTTTTTTACCGCAGGATCATCGCGGAAAGCCCGGAGCATCTGGTGCGGGGCGGAAGCCTCTATCTGGAGATCGGCTGGGATCAGGCAGCTGCGGTAAAGGCGCTGATGGAAGAAACCGGCTTTCATGAGGTGCGTATTACGAAGGACTATGCCGGACTGGACCGGGTGGTGAGCGGCGTCTGGTTTTAAGGGATGGATTTTAAGGGATGGAATGGAGATTGAGATAGATGTTTGACAGACTGGAAGACCTGCTTCATCGGTATGAGGAGATCATGAATGAACTGAACGAGCCGGACGTGACGGCCAATCAGGAGCGTTTCCGCGCGCTGATGAAGGAGCAGAGCGACCTGACCCCTCTTGTGGAGGCGTACAGGGAATACAAGAAGGCAAAGCAGGACGTAGAGGACAGCCTTGCCATGCTGGAAGAGGAAAACGACGAAGAGATGCGGGAGCTTCTCAAGGAAGAGCACGCGGAGGCGAAAAAACGCATCGAAGAGCTGGAGCAGGAGCTGAAGATTCTTCTCCTGCCTAAGGACCCCAACGACGATAAAAACGTGGTCGTGGAGATCCGCGCCGGCGCGGGCGGAGACGAGGCAGCCCTGTTCGCGGCCGAGATGTACCGCCTGTATGTGAAGTACGCGGAGCGCAGGCGCTGGAAGGTGGAAACCGTCAGCGCGGACGAGATCGGCATCGGCGGCATGAAGGAGGTCACCTTCATGGTCACGGGCAAGGGCGCTTATTCCCGCCTGAAATATGAGAGCGGCGTGCACCGCGTCCAGCGCGTTCCGGAAACCGAGTCCGGCGGCCGGATCCACACCTCCACCATCACCGTTGCGGTCATGCCGGAGGCGGAGGATGTGGACGTGGTCATCGATGAAAAGGATATCCGCATCGACGTGATGCGCGCCTCCGGAAACGGCGGCCAGTGCGTCAATACCACCGATTCCGCCGTGCGTCTGACCCACTATCCCACCGGGATCGTGGTCTACAGCCAGACCGAAAAGTCCCAGCTTCAGAACAAGGCCAAGGCCTTCGCCCTCCTGCGCGCCAAGCTCTACGACATTGAGCAGCAGAAGGCCCACGACGCGGAGGCGGAGCTGCGCCGCAGCCAGATCGGCACCGGCGACCGTTCCGAAAAGATCCGTACCTACAATTTCCCACAGGGACGCGTGACCGACCACCGCATCAAGCTGACCCTGTATAAGATCGACGACATCATGAACGGCGACATCGACGAACTCCTCGACAGCCTCATCGCCGCAGACCAGGCCGCGAAGCTCGCCAGGATGGGAGAGACGTAAACCGGCCTGGTCTGCCGACCAGAGCCGCGAAGCTGGCGAAGATGGGAGAAGCGTAGACTGGCCTGGTCTGCCGACCAGAGCCGCCGGGGCTGCAAGGGTGGAGCGGAAAAGACTATTTTGTATAGTAAAAAGCTTTACAAATGCTTAACCACGGGATACAATATAGGTGATTTGGAAAGAGGTGATTTTATGGCACAGATTAGCTTGCGTATTGAAGATGATGTAAAGAGAAAGGCCGAGGAAGCCTGTAATGAGATTGGTCTGTCTCTGTCGGCGGCTATCAATATTTACCTCAAAAAATTAGGCAGGGAGAAGCGTATCCCGTTTGAAGTTTCCGTGGATCCGTTCTATTCAGAAGAAAATATGGATCGACTAAGAAAGTCGATCGCACAGATGGAAGCGACAGGCGGCACGATACATGAGGTAAAGCTGGATGATCAAGGCATGGTCTGATGCGGCATGGGAAGACTTTGAGTACTGGATGAAGCAGGACAAAAAAACCATGAAACGCATTCTTCAATTATTAAAGGATATCGATCGAAATGGATATTTTGGAATCGGCAAGCCGGAGCGATTGAGCGGAGATCTGTCGGCCTATTGGAGCCGGAGAATTGATGATGCGAATCGAATTGTTTATCGAATAGATGGCAATGTGATAAAGATTGTTCAGTGCGGTTCGCATTACCGGGATAAGTAGGATGTATTTGCGCCGTTTGAAAAAACAGTCAGTCAAATACTCGCTTCCATATGAAAAGCGCTTTCATGATCAAAAAAGCGGTTTAATGGCAGCCTGGGAAAAGGGTTTCACCTGTATGGTATTTTCCTGGGCTGCCATATTTTTATGACCGCAAGGCGTGAAAGGGTTTGATACAGCCGTAGCGACTTATTCCGCAAAAGCAGGTCCGGGCGGTCAAAAGCAGAAAAATCGGGCAGAAGGGCCTCGGAGATATTCGCCGGGATGGTATAATGATTGCGTAGCGCGATCCGGCCCGATTCTGTCGGGCCACACTCGCACTGCCATGTTGCCCGCTTCGTGGGAATGATACGCCGGCCTGCGGCTTGCGGGAAAAATGACGCCTCCGGCGCCGCCTCTTTTCCTGCGCACGCAGGATAATGGGAAAAAAGAAATGAACACCGACACTC
>DWUW01000095.1 GCA_019120525.1 Candidatus Eisenbergiella stercorigallinarum
GGCAGGCCTTCCCGCCTGCCCGAAAGCCTACAGGCTTTCCGCCTTTTCCATCATCCGTTTTGCAAAAGCCGCCGCGTTCTGCACATCCCTGTCGTCCGGATGCAGAAGCGCCTCGTCAAAATTGGCAAGGAGCATTTTCACCTTTTCCGGCTCCACGCCGTTTCTCTCCATGGCTTCGTATCTTCTGCGCACATCCATCGGCATCTTTCCCTGGCACATATAAAAGCCAAGATACGTGCAGTCCTCCGGGATCCATACCTTCACATGCTTTCCGATCCTTTCCATATATTCGCTGTCTTTCCCCATCCCGCAGGTACCGAACAGCGCCACCTTCTTTCCATGCAGCCCGGACAGGAAGTCCACCACAGACATATCGCAGGTGCCCTTGTCTGTCCAGAAGCCCGCAAAAAAGATATCCGCGTCTTTTCCGCCGTAATCGTCCAGGCTCTGAATATCCTTGGATTCTCCCGGGATTCCCGCGAAAATGCCGTTTGCCACCTTTTTCGTATTTCCCGTCCTGCTTGAGTAAACTACCATAGCCTTCATATTCCGTCAGCCTCCTAATCCATACCTGTTTGCCGGCCCCGCAGCAGTGTATTAAAATCTTCCCATCGGGACGCCGCCTCCGCAGCACACGCCTCCTCCGCCGCAGCAGAGGTTGCAGATCAGGTTCGCGATACACAGCTTCAGGCACCAGCCGTTTCCTTCCATAACCGGCATCCCGTAAGAGGTCTGCTGTGTCTGGTACCAGCTTCCGCCGGACTCCAGCTGCGATACCCACTGCCTGTACTGCATGTTGTCCGGCTCCATGGCGGCCGCCCGCTTTGCATGCTCCAGCGCTGCCACATTGTTCCCGAGCCCGGCATTGGCGACGGAGCTGTAATAATACCACCTGGCCGTATGGTCGCCGATGCCGGAGAGCACGTTCAGCGCTTCCTGGAAATGGCGGCTCTGGATATAATTCCACGCCGCGTTCATGTGCACCGTATATTCGTCGTCTCCCGCGCTGTTCTGCGTCCTCCTGTAGCTCTGTCCGCCGAAGCCGAAGCCGCCGAAGAAATCTCCAAAATCGCCGAAGCCGCCGAAGTCTCTTCCGTCATAGCCGCCGTAGGAGCTTCCGCCATAAGAGCTGCCCCCATACGGGCCGCTTCCGTAGGAGCTTCCGTAAGTGCCTCCTCCGGATGTTCCTCTCTGGCGCTCGTCCATGATCTGCTGATACGCCTGCTGGATCTGCTTGAATTTTTCCTCCGCCTGATCTTTATTGGGATTGTTCACATTGGCGTCCGGATGATATTTCCGGCTCAGCGCGCGGTAAGCCTTTTTGATCTCCTCGTCCGACGCGTCCCGGGACACGCCCAGCACCTGATATGGGTCACGCATTTTCCTGCTTTTCCTTTCTCCGGGCACGCACGCTCTCAAACCGGCACCACACGCCGGAATAAAGGATATTGCGCAGAATGTCCGTATTTTCCAGAATCGGGAGCTTTTCAAAAGCCCTGGAGCATTCGGCCATCATCATTCTGAGGATCCCGTACACCTCGTCGTCGAAGCCCGATTCCCCCTTACGGGAAGCGAAGGGATTGTAGCAGCCGTTCTTCTCATCCTTCTCCACATCCTCATAGGCGTCCAGAAGGTAGATGAACTTTCCCAGGAAAAAGCCCATGATCCGAAGCGTTTCCTCCCATTCATCCTTCCGGCAGGCGAATATCTCCGCCATTATATTACCAAAGCACCCCGCAGGCATGTCAAGGTCTTTTGTTTTCTTCTTTTCATATTCCTGAAGCTGAAGCAGCCCGTTCCGGACGGCCTGCGCCTTTTCGGGATAAGCCTTCTCCACTCTGGCGCAGGAGCGCTTCAGAAGCCCGGCATACCCTTTTTTCAGCACCTTTTTCTCATCCTTCCAGTCGTCCATGCACTGATAATAGGTAAGAAGGACGTTCATATCCGCCGCGTATCCGGTAAAAAGACTGCTTCTTGCCGCATGCCTTCCCAGCGGATGGGCCGCGCACCGGATGAAAGCGGTCTCTTCCTCCGCCTCATACAGCCCGGAAAGCAGAAGGATCAGAAAGGTCATATCATAGGTAAGCGTGAGCTGCCCCCTGACGCCATATTTTTCCTTCAGTTTTCTGCACAGGCCGCAGTACCAGGACTGGTACAGATCCAGCTCCCGCAGCTTCAGCTCCTGCCTGTTTACAATAATATATCCGAACATATTTCCCTCTGTTCTGCCGCCTGCCGCCGCATTCCGCCTGAAACGGCGCGGCCTCAGCTCTTCCTGACGAACTGGGTCCTGCACTTGGGACAGCGGATCTCCACCCGGCCATGGCCTTTCGGGATCCGGATCTTCTGCCCGCAGCCGGGGCACTTATAGATCCTGTGGGTTTTCCTGTCCTTCCAGTCTCTCAGAAAAACAGCCCATTTCCGGCGGATCCCGCCCGTCAGCTGCAGATACTTCTGGTTTTCCGCATACCGCTTCTGAATATTCCTGGAAAACATCCGGAAATAACAGTACACGATCAGAAGCAGGATGAGAAGCGACCAGATCCGGCTGTGAATGAACAGCGACAGCACCAGACAGGCTACGGCCACCCCAAGGAGGAACCGTGAGAACTGGTCCGTCCCGTATCTTCCCTGCATAAATCGTATCAGCTTTTCTCTCATATTATTCACACTTACCCTCCATGCCGCAGCATCATAAAGCGCCGCAGCCTCTTCCCGCCGCCGGACACGGCGTATGTTTTATCCGGAAAGCCATAAAAACCGGCTTTATTCCTTATTTTACCGCACGCCGCACAGAATGCAATGAAAAGGAACGAAATTTCTTATAAATTTCACATAAAGAAAGTATGAAATCCCATTCCCCCTGTATCTTCAAAAAAGCACAGATGTTCGATTTTCTTCTTTTCTTTCCGGACCATCTGCGTTATGATAGGATGCAGGAGGTAATCTGCGAAAATGAAACCACTGAAATGTTTAACCGCTTCCTTTTTCCGCAGGGCCGGGATCTGCTGCGCCGCCCTGCTGTTTCTTCAGGCCGTCCTTCTCTCCGGCTGTTCTGGCCCGTCCGCCTGGGCCGATCTTGTGCCGGAGGAAAGCGGGGACTGGCAGCAGTCCCGGGAGACCGACGCCGCTTTGGAGGAGTTTTCCGGATCCGACGGATATCTGCGGGTGCACTTCATCGACGTGGGGCAGGGCGATTCCATCCTGATCCAGGCGGGGGAGCATGCCATGCTGGTGGACGCGGGGACCAACGAAAGCGGCGGCACGGTTACGGACTATCTTCACTCGCTGAACCTGACAAAGCTGGATTATCTGATCGGGACTCATCCCCATGAGGATCATATCGGCGGGCTGGACGACGTGATCCTCTCCTTTGATATCGGAACGGTCATCATGCCGGACGTATCCCATACCACCCGGACCTATGAGGACGTACTGGACGCGCTGCTGGAAAAGGATCTGACGGTATCCTCCCCTCAGCCCGGCGAGGTGTTTTCTCTCGGAGACGCTTCCTTTACCATTCTGTCCCCTTCCGCGGAAATCGCGGCGGAAGCGCAGGAAGCCGGCGACCTCAATAACCTGTCCGTGGGGATCCGTCTGGTTTACGGCTCCACCGCCTTCGTCCTGTGCGGCGACGCGGAAAGCGTCTCTGAAGAAGCCATGGTGCAAAGCGGCCTTCCCCTGAAGGCTGATGTGCTGAAGGCAGGCCATCACGGCAGCTCCACCTCCACCTGCGGCAGCTTCCTTGACGCGGTGGATCCGGATTATGCCGTCATATCCTGCGGGAAGGACAACAGCTACGGCCATCCGCATCAGGAAACGCTGGACCGGCTGCATGCGGCGGGCGTATCCGTCTTCCGGACGGATGAACAGGGTACGGTCATCGCTGTCTCTGACGGCGCTTCCATCTCATGGAGCAGTGCGCCGGAGCTCTCCGGTTCTTCCCAGGAAGCGCCGGCAGTTTCCTATGTGCTGAACCAAAACACCATGAAATTCCATACTCCGGACTGTCCGTCCGTGACACAGATGAAGGAAGAGAACCGGATCCGTTTTGAAGGAACCAGAGACGAGGCGATCGGAATGGGGTACAGCCCCTGCGGGCAGTGCAATCCTTAATCCGGCAGCTTCAGATACCGCAAAGGAGGATCAGAGAATGCAGGAAAGAAAGAACGAAAGAGAACAGATCGAAGGCAGGCTCATCGTGGACCGGCTGGAGGAAGGGTATGCCGTCTGCGAGCAGGAGGACAGAAGTATGGTCCGCATCCCGACGGACCGGCTTCCCGCCGGGGTCCGGGAGGGAGACGTGCTTGCCGCGCAGGGCGGCCGCTACCGGCATGACCCGGCGGCCGCGCAGAAGCGGAAAGACGAGATAGAGAACA
>DWUW01000096.1 GCA_019120525.1 Candidatus Eisenbergiella stercorigallinarum
ATCCTGACGGAATTCGGCAGGAACTGACCTGCAGACGGGCAGGCCCGACAGAGACATAAAGAGCCCTGTGAAAGGAAAGCCGCGAAGGGAAGCCTGTAAATGGAAAACGGGAGGAAGGAATGAGAAAGCTCCGAAATGCTTTTGCGACCCTGCTTGTGACAGCCGCGGCAGCGGCCCTGGCCTATCTGGCCGGGGACGCGCTGCTGTCCAGGGGGCGTACTTTGCCGCCTGGACAGACCCGGACGGTGGAAAGCGGTCCTGTGTCCGATGAGGAAAGTCTCCCTGCGCCCGCGCCGGAAGCCGGCCGGGATGAGACGGGAACTGCCGTGCCCGGTCTGGAAACCACCCATGCGCCGAAAGCCGGCCGGGGGGAGACGGATGCTGTCTCTGCGGTTTCCGCCGTCTTTTCCGGCGGGCTTTCTTCTGATGGGTTTGCGGACCGCAGCGCCGCTTCCTCCTACGCCTTTTCGCAGCTTTCGCAGGAAGACCGGCTTCTGTATGAAGAGCTGCTTTCCGCCATTACGGGCTTTGAGGAGAAGGCCGTTCTTTCCGTACAGGACGCGGACCGGATCGAAAGGGTCTTTACCTGCGTCCTCGCGGACCATCCGGAGATTTTTTACGTGGACGGCTATACCCTTGTCACGCGGACGCTGGGAGAAGAGGTCCTGGAAGTGGCTTTCCAGGCGGAATATACCTTTTCCAGACAGGGGGCGGAGGAACGGACGGCGCTTGTAAAGAAGGCGGCGGACGACATCCTCTCTGCCCTTACGGATGAGATGGACGACTATGAAAAGCTGAAGCTTCTGTATGACAGGATCGTGACCGGGACGGAGTATGACCGGAACGCTCCGGAAAACCAGACGGTCTGTTCCGTATTTTTATACGGACGCTCCGTCTGTCAGGGCTATGCGAAGGCCTTCCAGTATCTCTGTCAGCGGATCGGGATACCTGCCGTGCTTGTGACCGGAACGGTGGAGGGCGGCGAAGCCCATGCCTGGACGGCGGTGCGCTGCAGCGGCAGCTGGTATTACGCGGATCCTGCCTGGGGGGATGTGGACTATCAGCCGGGAGGGGCGCGGGAGAGCGTGGATTACGGGTATTTCCTCGTCCCTTCCCGGGAGCTTTTCCGGACCCATACGCCGGAGGCCTGCTTCCCGCTCCCGGAGTGCTCCGACATGGCGGACAATTATTATGTGCGGGAGGGGCTCTATTTTACGGACGCCGACCTGGAACAGGCCGGGCAGGCGCTGGAAACCGCGATGCGGGAAGGCCGGGAAAGCGTGACGTTCAAATGCGCCGGCCGGGAGATATACGAAAAACTGTATGAGGAGCTTCTTACGGAACAGAGGATCTTCCAGTACCTGCAGGGCGGGGCGGTATCCTATGCGGCCTCAGAGGAACAGCTTGCGCTGACGTTCTTTCTGTAGGAGAAAAAGCTTTGCAAAGAGAAGGGATTTTGTTATAATCAGAACTATAGTGGTAAAGGAGGCAGCCTTATGGAAAAAGATACAAACAGGAATACCCATGTACTGCAGGGGGACGACGGCATCGGTTCCGTACAGATCGCGGATGAGGTTGTGGCCATGATCGCGTCCCTTGCGGCGATGGAAGTGGAAGGCGTATATTCCCTGGCGGGAAAAGTGACCAACGAGCTGATGAGCAAGGTTGGCGTCAAGAACCTGACCAGAGGCGTGAAGGTACAGGTGACCGGCAGCAGCGTGAGAGCGGATCTGGCGCTGAGCCTGGAGTACGGCTACAACATTCCCGCGACCAGCCAGAAGGTGCAGGAGAAGGTAAAGAACGCGATCGAGAATATGACCGGGCTGACGGTTACGGATGTGAACATCCGGATCGTGAAGGTGAACATGGAGCCTGGCAGGCAGTAAAAAAGAAAAGACATTTCCTGGCGGTTCAGACCTTTCTGGACCGCTGCGTGTCTTTTCAGAAAAACGGATACATACGGGAGAGAGAATGGGCAGAAGAGAGCAGAGGGAACAGATTTTCAAGCTGCTGTTCCGTGTGGAATTTAATACGGTTGAGGAGATGCCGGAGCAGTGCCGGCTTTTCTTTGAGGATGAGGAGAATGCGGCGGACGCCGCGGACGAAGAATATATTCAGGGGAAGCTGGACCGGATCCTGGAGAAGCTTTCCGAGATCGATGAGCTGATCAGCACGACGGCGAAGGGCTGGACCATCGACCGGATGGGAAAGGTGGAGCTGACCATCATCCGTCTGGCGGTTTATGAGATAAAATTTGACGATAATATCCCGGACAGCGTGGCGATCAACGAAGCCGTGGAGCTTGCGAAGAAGTTCGGCCAGGAGGAGTCCTCCGGCTTTGTGAACGGTGTGCTGGCCCGGTTTGTGTAAGGGCGGGCAGATGAAGAATGTCTATTCGGTCGGGCAGGTAAACGCCTATATCCGGAACATGTTTTCCCAGGATTTCCTGCTGAGAAGCATCAGCGTCAGGGGCGAGGTGAGCAACTGCAAATACCATTCCTCCGGCCATCTTTATTTTACCCTGAAGGAGGAAAAGGCCTCCATTGCCTGCGTGATGTTCGCCGGATACCGGAAGGGGCTTTCGTTCCGCCTGGAGGAGGGCATGCAGGTGGTGGCCCTTGGGAGCGTGGAGGTTTACGAGCGGGACGGGAAATACCAGCTGTATGCGAGGGAGATCAGACAGGACGGAGCCGGTTATCTGTATGAACAATTTGAACGGCTGAAGCGCAGCCTGGAGGAGCGCGGCCTGTTCGCCCCGGAGTATAAGCAGCCGATCCCCGCTTATATCCGTACCCTGGGCGTCGTGACGGCTCCCACGGGAGCGGCGGTGCGGGATATCATCAATATTACCCGCAGGAGAAATCCCTATGTGCAGATCATCCTCTATCCTGCCGTGGTGCAGGGAGACCAGGCGGTACCCAGCATTGTGAACGGGATCCGGGCGCTGGAACGGCTTGGCGTGGATGTGATGATCGTGGGAAGGGGCGGCGGGTCCATGGAGGATCTGTGGGCGTTCAATGAGGAGGCGGTAGCCCAGGCGGTCTTTGACTGCGCGGTTCCCGTCATTTCTGCCGTTGGGCATGAAACGGACACTACCATCATTGATTTTGTTTCCG
>DWUW01000005.1 GCA_019120525.1 Candidatus Eisenbergiella stercorigallinarum
GAAGAAAAAGATATCAGTTTGGGGCGGCGCTTGCGGCATTCTGCCTGCTGCAGGGTGCCCTGACGGCGTCCGGAGCGCCCGCAGGCGGGGAGGAGCGCCTTGCGGCGGGAGTGGGAGAGATCCTGGATGTGGTTCCGGAGGCGGATACCTATGCCGGGAACGAAACGGAGGAGGAAGCTGCCGGCGGTGAGGCGAAAAAGGAAGCCGCTGCCGACGCTTCCTTCCAGGATGAGCTGGTGATGACGTCCGTTTCGGATGTGTTAAACGTCCGGGACGAGCCTTCGGAGGACGCCGGGAAGGTGGGATACCTTTACGCGGACTGCGGCGGGACGATCCTGGAGAGGCGGGACGGCTGGACAAAGCTGCGGTCCGGGGAGCTGGTCGGCTGGGCAAAGGATGAATATCTGCTGTTCGGGGAGGATGCGCTGGAGGAACTGGAGAATGTGGGAAGGCTTGTGGCCCATGTGACAGGCGAGACCCTCCGCATCCGCAAGGCGCCTTCCGTGGATGCGGAGGTCTATGACCTGGCCGCACGGGGAGAAACCTATGAGGTGATCGATAAGGCGCAGCTGTATTACAGCGACGGCATCGAGCTGGATGCCGAATGGGCGGCGGTGGATTATGAGGGGGAGACCGGATATGTATCCTCTGAATATATCGAGGTGGATTTCGAAGTGGACCATGGCGAAACGCTGGAAGAGATAGCGGCCAGGGAGAGCGCGGAGGAAGGGGAGCCGGAGGAGGCTTCTTCGGAGGAAAAGGCAAATCCCGCCCCGGCAAGGAAGAACGCGGGAAGCATCCCTGCCGGAACCAGCGACGTGACGCTGCTGGCGGCCCTGATCCAGTGCGAGGCCGGGAACGAAATCTATGAGGGACAGCTGGCGGTGGGCGCTGTGGTGGTAAACCGGGTGAAGAGCCCCTCTTACCCCAATACGGTGAAGGACGTGATCTTTGCCTCCGGCCAGTTTACGCCTGCGGGAAACGGAAAGGTCGCCCGCCTGATCGAGAGCGGGAACCTTTCCGCAGGCTGTATCCAGGCGGCGAACGAGGCTCTGTCCGGCGTGACCAATGTGGGGAGCGCCACCCATTTCCGAAGGGCGGGCGGCCGCGACGGCATTGTGATCGGAAACCATGTGTTCTGGTAGAAGAGGCCCTGCTGCCGCGCCAGAAAAGGATTGAATATCCTTTTTAGATATAGTATGATAGGGAACGAAAGAGGACTGACGGGGGTTCTGCATCGACAGGGATGCGGAACCTCTTCATGGTGAAAGGAGAAAACGGGATGGATTTAAAAGGACGCCATTTTCTGAAGCTGCTGGATTATACGCCGGAGGAGATCGGATATCTGCTCGATCTGGCGGCGGACCTGAAGGAGAAGAAGAAGCAGGGAATCCCGGTAGACCGTTTCCGCGGGAAAAATATCGCCCTGATCTTTGAAAAGACGAGTACCAGGACCCGCTGCTCCTTTGAAGTGGCGGCCCATGATCTGGGACTTGGGACGACCTACCTGGATCCGTCCGGTTCCCAGATCGGGAAGAAGGAGAGCATCGCGGATACTGCCAGGGTGCTGGGCCGTATGTATGAAGGGATCGAATACCGGGGCTTCGGCCAGGAGATCGTGGAAGAGCTTGCCGCTTACGCGGGTGTCCCGGTCTGGAACGGGCTGACCAATGAATTCCATCCCACGCAGATGCTGGCAGACCTTCTGACCATCCGGGAGCACCTGGGAAGGCTGAAGGGCGTAAGGCTTGTTTATATGGGAGACGCCAGATATAACATGGGAAATTCCTATATGGTCGCCTGCGCGAAGATGGGGATGCACTTTACCGCCTGCGCGCCCCGTTCCTATTTCCCGGCGGAGGAGCTGACGGAGCAGTGCCGGCAGATCGCCGCGCGGACGGGAGGCTCCGTAACGCTCACGGAGGATGTCATGGAGGGTACGAAGGGGGCGGATGTGATCTGCACCGACGTATGGGTTTCCATGGGGGAACCGGACAGTGTCTGGGAGGAACGCATCAGGCTCCTCTCCCCCTACCGGGTGGACCGCCGGGTCATGGAAAACGCGGACGCCGGAAAGCCGGGAAGTACGATCTTCATGCATTGCCTGCCCGCATTCCATGACCTGAAGACCGTCATTGGAAAGCAGGTCGGGGAAAGGTTCGGGGTCCGTGAGATGGAGGTAACGGACGAGGTATTCGAGTCCCCGGCGTCCGTCGTTTTTGACGAGGCGGAGAATCGGATGCATACCATCAAGGCGGTGATCGCCGCCACGCTGGGCTGGCCGGAGGAGTGAACGGTTTGAGAAAGACGGAGATCCTCACGCTGCTCCGGGAAAGCGGAGGCTATCTGTCCGGACAGGAGCTGTGCGGACGGCTGGGCGTTTCCAGGACGGCGGTGTGGAAGATCATCAATCAACTGAAGGAAGAAGGCTATGAGATCGAGGCGGTGCCAAACAGAGGGTATCGCCTGACCGCGTCTCCGGACCTTCTGGGAGAGAGCGAGATCAGAAGCCGGCTGCGTACGCGGTGGGCCGGAAAAAACCTGATCTTCCGCCAGACGACGGGCTCCACAAACGCGGACGCCAAGGCGGAGGCGGAGAAGGGCGCTCCAGAGGGGACGCTCGTGGTGGCGGAGCGCCAGGAGGCGGGCCGCGGAAGACGGGGCAGGCAGTGGTATTCCCCGGAGGGGAGCAACCTTTATTTTACCCTGCTGACGCGCCCTTCCTGCGAGCCGGACCAGGCCTGCATGCTCACACTGGTGATGGCGCTCGCGGTGGCGGAGGCCGTGAAAGAGCAGGGGCTTGAGGCAGGGATCAAATGGCCCAATGACATCGTGGTTTCCGGAAAGAAGGTCTGCGGCATCCTGACGGAGATGAGCGCGGAGCCGGATTTTATCCATTACGTGGTGATCGGGACGGGCATTAACGTAAACCAGGAGGCTTTTCCGGAAGAGATCGCCGCGACGGCCACCTCCCTCTGCCGGGAAAAAGGGAGCCGCGTTTCACGCGCGGGGCTTCTGGCGGCGGTGATGGGCCGCTTTGAAAGCGCCTATGCGCGGTTTTTGGAGAGCCGGGACCTGTCCGGGATCCGGAAGGATTACGAGGGGCTACTTTTAAATAAGGATAAGCCTGTGCGGGTCCTGGATCCGAAGGGCGAATATGAAGGGATTGCCGAAGGGATCAACGAACGGGGAGAGCTTCTTGTCAGGCGCAGGGACGGAACGACGGAATGCGTTTACGCGGGGGAGGTTTCCATCCGCGGCATTTACGGATATGTGTGAGACGGAAAGGAAGTATGGATACCTATGGAAGAAACGGGACAGGTTGTGCTCTGCGGAGCCAATTCCTACGAGCAGAAGTATTTTTTTAATCCGGATTTTAAGATGCTGCCCCAGTCCGTCCAGGATGAGCTGCACATTATCTGCGTGCTGTTCACGGAAGAGGCGGGAGGGATCTTTACCATCCTGTTTGAGCCGGACGGTGGTGTGACGCTGGAAACGCAGGCAGCCGAGGAAGATTATCTTTACGATGAGGTGAGCGCCGGGCTCCTGCTTGGAGAGATCCGGAGGAAGCGGAAGGAACTGCTGGAGTCCCTGAGCCTTTACTACCGTGCCGCGGTACTGAAGGAAGACGTGGGAGGCCTGCTGGAAGAGGAATGAAATTCCATGGTTTGAATGCCGCGGGGAGCGGCCGAAAGGAAACGGTATGATTTTAGCGATCGATGTTGGAAATACGAATATTACCTGCGGAGTCTATGAAGGGAAAAAGCTGGTGACAACCTTCCGTATGATGTCGAAGCTGTCCCATACGTCCGACGAATACGGGATGAATATCCGGCAGCTTCTGATGTTTGACGGGATCACGAAGGAGCAGATAGAAGGGACCGTGATCGCGAGCGTGGTGCCGAACATCATGCACTCCCTGGTCGGGGGGATCACCCGGTATCTGGGGACGCCTCCGCTGATCGTGGGTGCGGGGACCAGGACAGGGATCCGGATCGTGACGGAGAATCCCAAAGAGATCGGGCCGGACCGGATCGTGGATGCGGTGGCGGCCTATGAAAAGTACGGCGGCCCGGTGCTGGTCCTGGATTTCGGCACGGCGACTACCTATGATTATGTGACAAAGGAGGGCTGCTTTGCCGCGGGCATCACGGCGCCGGGGATCCGGATCAGCGCCAAGGCGCTGTGGGAAGATACGGCGAAGCTCCCTGTGGTGGAGATCCGAAAGCCCAAAAGCATCCTGGCCCAGGAAACCATTTCCAGCATGCAGGCCGGCCTGGTTTTCGGGCAGATCGGGCAGACGGAGTATATTGTCAACATGGTGAAAAAGGAGACCGGCATTCCGGACATGAAGGTGGTGGCAACGGGCGGACTGGGACGCATCATCGCCGATGAGACGGATGTGATCGATATCTATGACAGCTCTCTGACGCTGGACGGGCTGCAGATCATTTATGAAAAGAACAGGAAATAAAAAAGACGGAGCGGAGAACGGACAGAAATGGAAAAACTTCGGATCGGCAGCGTGGTTTTGGACAACCGGGTGATCCTCGCACCAATGGCAGGGGTAAGCGACCTGCCATTTCGTCTGCTCTGCAGGCAGCAGGGCGCGGGCATGGTGTGCAGCGAGATGGTGAGCGCCAAAGCGATCTTTTACCATAACAAGAATACGGAAAGCCTGCTCGAGATCCATGGGCAGGAGGGACCCGTTTCCCTGCAGCTGTTCGGAAGCGACCCGGAGCTGATGGCGCAGATGGCAAAGCGGATTGAGGAGCGTCCCTTTGCCGTCCTGGATATCAATATGGGCTGCCCGGTCCCCAAGGTGGTGAACAACGGGGAAGGCTCCGCCCTGATGAAGGATCCGCTGCTGGCGGGACGGATCATCGCCGCAGTGGCCGGGGCGGTGAAAAAGCCGGTGACGGTGAAGATCCGGAAGGGCTTCGATGAGGATCATGTGAACGCGGTGGAGCTGGCGCATATCGCCCAGGAAAGCGGGGCGGCGGCAGTCACGGTCCACGGCAGGACCAGACAGCAGTTCTACTCCGGGAAGGCGGACTGGGATATCATCGCGCAGGTGAAGGCGGCGGTACGGATCCCCGTGATCGGGAACGGGGATGTGACCGGGCCGGAGACGGCGGAGCAGATGCTGAAGCAGACCGGCTGCGACGCGATAGCGATCGGCCGGGCTGCCAGGGGAAATCCATGGATCTTCGGCCGGACGGCGCGTTACCTGGAAACCGGGGAGCTGCTTCCCCTGCCTTCCAGAGAGGAGATGCGGGAAATGATCCTGCGCCACGCGTCCCTTCTTGTGCGGTATAAGGGGGAGCATACGGCGATCCTGGAAATGAGGAAGCATGTGGGCTGGTACACCGCAGGCTGGCCGGGGTCTTCAAAGCTCAGGGAACAGGCCTGCCGGATGGAAACGCTGGAACAGCTGAGGACGCTTTTTGGAGAGGCGGAAGGATGATCCGGAATCTTTCCCTGCGATTTTGCATGAAAGGAAGCGTTTTCGCATAGTCTGGAGTATGGAATATCTGGACGCCTATCTGATCCGGGAAACGGAGAAAAAAACCTCATATCTGCCCTTTTTCCGGCCCTGCGCGGGCCGGCTGGAACGCTTTTCGGACAGGGACGAAGAGACGGAGGTCACGTTTGTGCTGGTTCCGTCCCGTTTGCTGGACCGGCCGGAGAAGCTGGAAAAGCAGCTGCTTCGCGACGCGGCACGCCGGCCGCCGCGCGGGCTGGTCTGGTACGAGGACAGGCTCCGGAGAGCGCTGTATGCGGGCAGGCCGGACGGTGGGAAAGGGACAGGGGCAGGCAAAGCGGAGATGGGCGAAACGGAGGCCGCCGCGGGAAGCTTCCTTCCGGAACGGTTCTTCTGTTCCCTTCTGTACCGGGAACAGCCCTTCCGGGAGAATGTGATCCTTTTTCTGCCGGAAGCGCGGGAGCATGAGGCCGGCAGGCTCCCTTACGCGCAGGAGGAGTGGGTGAGGGGGCTTCTGGAGGAAAAGAGCGGCAGGCTGAACGGCCTTCTGCTTGTGAGCCCGGTTTTTACGCAAAACGCGGGAAGCGTCCCGCTGATGGAAGACGGCTCCTGGTTTGGCCGGATCTATCAGGAGACGGGGCTTCCCGTGATCGGCGCGGGGCGGCTGCCGGAATATTTCCGGGACAGGCCGGCAGACCGTACGGCCTGTATCGACGCGGGGCTGTCCGGGCCGCTTCCCGTCCGCAGCCTTCCTGAGGGGACGCTCTATCTGGACATGACCTCCGATGCCGGAAAGGAACGGACGCTGTACGCGAAGCGCAGGGATGTCCGCTACGTGAGCCTTCGGATGTACCTTGACACCTATGTGAGAAAAAGGTATAATACGAACCGTTGTAAAATGGAAGAAAAAGACCGTCGGCATCTGCCGTCCGGGGCTTTCAAAGTTATGAAGAGGAAAGGAAATGAAGATGGAAGAAAAGAAAAATATCCTTACTTATGAAGGGCTCCGCAGGTATGAGGATGAGCTGCATGAGCTGAAGGTTGTCAAGAGGCAGGAAGTGGCCCAGAAGATCAAGGAAGCCAGGGAGCAGGGCGACCTGTCCGAGAATGCGGAATATGATGCGGCGAAGGATGAACAGCGTGACATCGAGGCGAGGATCGAAGAACTGGAGAAGATCCTGAAGAACGCCGAGGTGGTGGTGGAAGACGAGGTGGATCTGGAAAAGATCAACATCGGCTGCCGCGTGAAGATCCTGGATCTGGAATATAACGAAGAGCTGGAGTATAAGATCGTAGGATCCACCGAGGCAAACAGCCTGAAGGGAAAGATCTCCAACGAATCTCCTGTGGGCAAGGCTCTGATCGGAGCGAAGGTGGGAGACGTGGTAAACGTGGAGACCCAGGTGGGAAATCTGCAGTACAAGGTCCTGGAGATCCAGCGTTCCAACTGAGCGTGGGAAGACAGGGAAGAAATCCCGCGGCCGGCATTGTCGGATATGACTGCCGGCCGCGGGATTTTTGCACGGGAGGCGTCCGGTGATGAATAAAATTTATAAATATTTATAAATTAACAGAATTTAGTAAATCAAAGGAATTTCCCATAGGGGGAAGGCGCGGCAGGGCACGGCAATCCAAGTTTTTTATCAGGTACTGTTTTTTTATGGGAAATCCTGGCCTAATTCTTAAAATATCCGAAATTCTGTATATTTTTTCAAAGAGTTGTTGCAAAATGAATGGGAAGTAGTGTACAATAAACGAATACGAAATCTATAAGGGTCAAAAGGTAATGGAGGGATTAGTATGACCAAAGCACAGATCTTGAAGAAGGAAATTTTAAGCCAGTACAGAAGCGTAAGGCAGTTTGCCCTTGAGATGCAGATTCCTTACAGCACTCTGGTGACAGCATTGGAACGCGGGATCGACGGAATGGCTTACGGCACGGTGATCAAAATGTGCAGCAAGTTAAACCTGAATCCTGTAGATTTCAGCTCCCTGGAAAGGGATACTACCATCAGCGAGCAGCTTCTGGAAAACAGAGTGATGCAGTATTATGTAAAGCTGAATCAGGAAGGAAGAGACAAGATCCTCGGCCTGATGGATGATTTTGTACAGATCAGGAAGTACAAAGCGAAATAACGCGTAAGGAGAGAGTTTCATGCATTATGATTATCTGATCGTGGGGACGGGGCTGTTTGGGGCGTGCTTTGCGCATGAGATGCATAAGGCCGGCAAAAGCTGTCTGGTGATCGACAGAAGAGACCATATTGCCGGAAATATCTATACCCAGGAAAGTATGGGCATCCAGGTACACAGATACGGCGCCCATATCTTCCATACCTCTGACAGGCAGATCTGGGACTATATCAGGGAATTCGCCGAATTTAATCATTATATTAATTCGCCGGTGGCCGTCTATAAGGACGAGCTTTATAACCTTCCCTTTAATATGAATACCTTCAGCCGGATGTGGGGGATAAAGAAACCGGCCGAAGCGAAAAAGATCATTGAGGACCAGATCGCCGGACTGCATATCGAAGAGCCGAAAAATCTGGAGGAGCAGGCGCTGTCTCTGGCGGGGCGTGACGTTTATGAGAAGCTGATCAAGGGCTACACGGAAAAGCAATGGGGGAGGGACTGCCGTGAGCTTCCGGCTTTCATCATTAAAAGGGTACCGCTTCGATTTCGTTATGACAACAACTATTTCAACGACCCTTATCAGGGAATCCCGGTCGGCGGATATACGCAGATCGTACAGAAGATGCTGGAAGGCAGCACAGTGCGCACCGGTATTTCCTACAGACAGTTCCTGGAGGAGAACGCTTCCTGCGCTGAGCCGGATACCTGGGACAGGCTGCTCTATACGGGCATGATCGACGAGTATTTCGGTTATCAGCTCGGAACGCTGGAGTACCGTTCCCTGCGGTTTGAGACGGAAGAGCTTCCGGAGGAAGACAACTACCAGGGAAACGCGGTGGTTAACTATACGGACAGAGAGGTTCCGTATACCCGTATCATCGAGCACAAGCATTTTGAATTTGGGACGCAGCACGGAACCGTCATCACCAGAGAATATCCTGCCAGATGGAAGCCGGGCGACGAGCCTTATTATCCTGTGAACGATGAGAAGAACATGGCCCTGTATGAAAAGTACCGTGCGCTTGCGCAGAAGGAAGAAAATGTCCTCTTCGGCGGACGGCTGGGCGGTTATCGGTATTATGATATGGACAAGGTGCTTCGGGCGGCGCTTGATATGGTGCAGAAGGAGCTTTCCTGAGAAGAATGCCCGGCTGAGACGGCCGGTTCCTGATACAAAATAGCACGAAAAGAAAAAAGGGGATTGCGCTTTTTCCTTTTCGTGCTATAATATTGCCAAAATGATTTGAATATCAAATAATTTAGAAATCAAAAAATAAGCAGATCAAATGAAAGCGTCCCGCAGGGACCGCTTTTTGAGAAAGAAAAGGAGGCAGCAGATGAACTGGGAACAGGCCAGGCAGGATCTGGAGGAAAGAAGGAAAAAGGCGCTTTGCGGAGGCGGGGAAGCGAAGATACAGAAGCAGCACGACGGCGGGAAGCTGACGGCGAGGGAACGCCTGGAGCTGCTGTTTGACAAAGGGACCTTTGTGGAGACAGATACCCTGGTGGAATCCAGGATCGATGATTTTGACCTGGACAAAAGAAGGGTTCCCGGAGACGGCGTGGTGACGGGATACGGCTATGTGGAAGGAAGGCTGGTCTACGCGGCCAGCGAGGACTTTACCGTGATCGGCGGGACGCTGGGAGAGAGCCATTCCATGAAGATCCGCAGGATCCAGGACATGGCGCTGGAGATGAAGGCTCCCTTCGTGTGCATCAATGACAGCGGCGGAGCCAGGATCGAGGAGGGGATCGATTCCCTGAGCGGCTACGCGGGCATGTTCTTACGCCACACAAAGGCCAGCGGCGTGATCCCCCAGATCGCCGTGATCCTCGGCCCCTGTTCCGGTGGCGCCTGCTACGCGCCCGCCATCTGCGACTTCATTTTCATGGTGAAGAATACGTCCAAGATGTTCATCACCGGGCCGAACGTGGTAAAAACCGTGATCAACGAGGAGACCACGGTGGAGGAGCTGGGCGGGGCCATGGTGCACGCGGAAAAGAGCGGCGTTTCCCATTTTACCTACGACAGCGAACAGGAATGCCTGATGGGCGTAAGGAAGCTGCTCAATTACCTTCCGTCCAGCTATGGCCAGAAGGCTCCGGTCATCCTGAAGGAGGAAAAGAAGGCTCTGTCCAGAAGCTTTAACCGCGTCCTGGAACGCATGGGAGGCCTGGGAAGGAAGCTGCACGGGAAAAAGGAAAAGGAGGTGCGCGCCATGGCCTCCGGCACCGGGATGGATCCGGAAGAGGCGCGCCGCAGGAAGCTGAACCCCTGCGCCCTTCTGACCTCGATCGTACCGGACAATTCCAGGCATGCCTACGATGTGAAGAAGGTGATCGACTGCATCGTGGACTGGGACAGCTTTTTTGAAGTACAGGCACAATTCGCGAAGAATGTGGTGGTTGGATTTTCCCGTATGGAAGGAAATACGGTGGGCATCGTGGCGAACCAGCCTATGGTGATGGGCGGCTCGCTGGATTACCACGCGTCCGACAAGGCGGCCCGTTTCATCCGCTTCTGCGACTGCTTCAATATTCCGTTAGTCACCCTGGTGGATGTGCCCGCATTCCTGCCCGGAACCGCGCAGGAGCATAACGGCATCATCCGCCATGGCGCGAAGATGCTGTACGCCTATTCGGAAGCGACTGTGCCGAAGATCTCCGTCATCCTGAGAAAAGCCTATGGCGGCGCGTATATCGCCATGAATTCCAAGGAGATGGGGGCGGATTATGTGTATGCCTGGCCCATTGCCGAGATCGCGGTGATGGGAGCCGAAGGGGCGGTAAACATCGCGTTCCGCAGAAAGATCAAGGCCGCGGACGATCCGGAGGCCATGCGCGCGGAGTGCATCCGCGAATACGAGAAACGCTTCCTGAACCCCTATGTCGCGGCTTCCCGCGGCTTTGTGGATGAGGTGATCCACCCGGAAGAGACCAGGGAAAGGCTTCTGTCTTCCCTGAAGGCCTTTGCCGGAAAGGAAGCGGCGGCCCCGAAGAAGAAACATGGAAATATCCCCCTGTGATCCGGTGCCGAAGGCAGGCGGCAGGGCGGAAATCCGGGAAGCGGCGGGCGCGGCCGGTTGACGCGCCCGCCGCTTCTGCTGTATGATAGGTAGGATAAAGGCGAAAGGCCATGGGACGAAAAAAAGCCTGGACGGAGGGAAGCATGCCGGAAAAGGAAAAAATCTTCATTTATCTGAAAAGCCTGCCCGCGCCGGAAAGAAGCGGCGCGCAAGGGCATGCGCGGCAGAAGGGGCTTTCCCGCCGCTTCCTGGAAGAGACGGCCGACGCTTATCTGGAGAGGCTGGGACGAAAGGAGCGGACGGGCGGATGGCAGATCGGAGAAGGGGAAAGGGGAAAGCCCTTTTTTGCCGGACATCCGGAGGTCTGCTTTTCCATCAGCCACAGCGGCTCTCTCTGGTGCTGCGCCTTCTCAGCGGCCCCCGTCGGCCTGGATATCCAGGCGCTCGGTTTTGGGCGCAAAGATTCTGCGCCGCAGGAGGAACGCCTGCGGATTCGGACGGGACGGATCGCGGATCGCTTTTTCCATCCCTGGGAGCGGGCGTGGCTGCGGGAAGGCGGAGATTTTTTTTCGGTCTGGGCGGCCAAGGAAAGCTATGTGAAATATACGGGGGAGGGAATGGGAAGACGCTTCGACAGCTTCGCGGTCGCGGATGAAAACGGATTGCTCGCTTCTGTGAAGACGGACGGCCCCTGCGCGGAGCTCAGGCTGCTGCCGGCCCCGCCTTCCTGCCGTCTTTGCCTGTGCGCGGGGAAGATCGGGGAGACGGAGATTTTTCACAAAATCCCTTGACGCGTTCCCGTCCTTATGCTATAGTCATAGGGCGAGATAAGATTTAGGTCTTTTTTTTATGCTTAAAATCAGGAAAATTACTCAGGCGGAGGTGGATGAACATGCGTACAAGAATTACACTGGCATGTACGGAGTGCAAACAGCGCAACTACAACACGACGAAGGATAAGAAGGCGCATCCGGACAGAATGGAAACGAAGAAATACTGCAGATTCTGCAAGAAGCACACGGTACACAAGGAAACAAAATAATTTCCAGCGGGAGGACGGCCTTTTTGCCGGTTTCCCTTCGGAGCGTGTGTCGCTGCATGAGCGCCCGGCGGTTTCAGGCGCCTGTGCGGCAGAATGTGAGGAGAGAATGAATAATCCTTCAAAGGAAGCAAAAGCGACCAAGCCGGCCAAGCCGAAGTTCTTTCAGGGTGTGAAGGCGGAATTTAAGAAGATCACATGGCCGGATAAGGAGCTCCTGCTGAAGCAGTCTGTTGCTGTTGTTGCGATTTCCATCGTTCTGGGGGCGGTCATTGCTGTGCTTGACCTGGTCCTTCAGTATGCGGTCGATTTTCTTGTGAAATAACAGTGGCGGGGTGGACATATGGCAGAGGCAAACTGGTATGTTGTCCATACCTATTCCGGTTATGAGAATAAGGTAAAGGCCAACATTGAAAAAACAATTGAAAACAGGCATCTGGAGGATGAGATCCTGGAGGTCCGTGTCCCGCTGCAGGATGTGGTGGAGATGAAGAACGGAGCCAGAAGGGTCGTCCAGAAGAAGCTGTTCCCCGGTTATGTTCTGATCAATATGGTGATGAACGACGATACCTGGTATGTGGTGCGCAACACGCGCGGCGTGACCGGTTTTGTCGGCCCGGGAAGCAAGCCGGTCCCGCTTACGGAGGCGGAGATGAAGCCGCTCGGCATTCAGACGGAGAACGTTTCCATTGACTTCGGCGAGGGAGACATGATCGTCGTTGTGGCCGGCGCCTGGAAGGATACGGTCGGCGTAGTCCAGAAGATCGACTACAGCAAGCAGACCGCTACGATCAATGTGGAGCTGTTCGGCAGGGAAACGCCTGTGGAGATCAGCTTCGCGGAGGTGCGTAAATCACAGTAGTTTGACGTTTGGCGGAGAGATCCGTTGAGCTGTGGAAGCAGTGCCCCGGCTGTGCCGGGCCGCGCGGAACCCGCGCGCATGACAATGGCTGCGCCATACCACATTATATTTAGGAGGTGCCTGACATGGCAAAGAAAGTTACCGGATACATCAAGTTACAGATCCCTGCGGGAAAGGCTACCCCGGCTCCCCCGGTAGGCCCTGCGCTCGGACAGCATGGTGTGAACATCGTTGAATTTACCAAGCAGTTCAACGCCAGGACAGCGGATAAGGGAGACCTGATCATCCCTGTTGTCATCACCGTTTACGCCGACAGAAGCTTCAGCTTCATCACCAAGACTCCGCCTGCGGCAGTTCTTCTGAAGAAGGCCTGCAATCTGAAGTCCGGATCCGGCGCGCCGAACAAGACGAAGGTTGCGACGATCTCCAAAGACAAGGTGAGAGAGATCGCCGAGCTGAAGATGCCTGACCTGAACGCGGCAAGCGTGGAAGCTGCGATGAGCATGATCGCGGGAACCGCAAGAAGCATGGGCATTGTGGTAGAAGACTGAGAAGCAGGTCTGTTTTGTCTGGAAAAATTGGGAGCAGCATTCCGGCGGGAAAGCCGAAAATCACGAGGTGCTGCGTTAACCACCAACGGAGGAATGGAAAATGAAACATGGTAAGAAATATACTGAGGCTGCGAAGCAGGTAGACCGCAGCGTGGCATATGAGGCCGCTGACGCGATCGCCCTGGTAAAGAAGACGGCAACCGCCAAGTTTGACGAGACCGTTGAGGTCCACATCAGAACCGGCTGCGACGGCCGTCACGCGGAGCAGCAGATCCGCGGCGCCGTAGTCCTTCCCAACGGAACCGGTAAGACCGTAAGAGTCCTGGTTTTCGCAAAGGGAGACAAGGTAAACGAGGCAGAGGCTGCCGGAGCGGATTATGTGGGAGGCGATGAGCTGATCCCCAGGATCCAGAACGAAGGCTGGCTGGATTTCGATGTGGTCGTTGCGACCCCTGACATGATGGGCGTTGTAGGACGTCTTGGTAAGATCCTTGGACCCAAGGGCCTGATGCCCAACCCGAAGGCCGGTACGGTTACGATGGATGTGACCAAGGCCGTCAATGATATCAAAGCCGGTAAGATCGAATACAGACTGGACAAGTCCAACATCGTCCATGTCCCGATCGGAAAGGCTTCCTTCTCTGAGGAGAAGCTTCAGGAGAACTTCAACGCGCTGATGGATGCTATTGTAAAGGCAAGACCCTCCGCGCTGAAGGGCCAGTACCTGAAGAGCATCACCCTCGCTTCCACGATGGGCCCTGGCGTAAAGGTTTCCACCGTGAAGTTTGGCTGATCGACTGACAATAAGCATAAGGAAAAATAAGGGATGATCCCGGAAGCCAGTGTGACATTGAGAAGCACGCTGGCTTCTTTTTTTGCCGAAGAGAAGTTACAGGATTCCAATCCTTCTGAGAGAATTGTATGAAATAACAAAAAATAACGACAACAATTGCACAAAATGTATATTTTATTATAAAAGAAAAAGAAGTATTGACAATTATACCATCATAATGTATGATTCAACTATAAGTTACACGTGTACGCAAAGGCGGTAAGCAAAATGGCGGCGACGACGAAGGATATTGCCCGAATCTGTAACGTATCAAGGACGACAGTAACACGGGCACTGTATAATCAGGGACGGATTTCGGAAAAGACACGCGACGAGGTGCTTCGGGTTGCAAAAGAACTGGGGTATCAGCCGGATCTGCTGGCGAGAAGCCTGGTAAAGGGAAGATCCATGACGATCGGAGTAGTCCTCTGTGACTTGAAAAATATGTTTTTTCCCAATGTAATAGACGCAATGGAGCCTGTGGCAAGGGAACGGGGATATGTGTTGAATATTACGCTTCATGATAATGATACGGTATTGGAACGGGAGATTATCCGCCATCTGCAGGGCTATAAGATTGATGGGATGGTGATTCATCCATCGGTTTTTTCCGAGGAAGAATATGAATATCTGAAAGGGTTGAATTTTCCGGTTCTGATTGCTACCGGTATCCCATTAGGAGAACTGCCTTTTGTAGGAAACAATGAATACGAGGCAGCAAAGAGCGCAACGGAACAAATACTCCGCAGGG
>DWUW01000006.1 GCA_019120525.1 Candidatus Eisenbergiella stercorigallinarum
ACAAGAAAATTCCATAAATTCCATAATTTCAGAAAAATGATTCAGCCTTCGGCCAAGCTGGATGGCAGCGAAACATCTGCCGCGTTCTGGAACGCGCCTACAGCTCGATGAGCTCGTATTCCCTGGAGCCGTATCCCAGCTCGGCCGCGGCCTCGATGGTATTCAACCATGTGCCCTAAATCGCTTCTTAACCAAAAATAAAGAAAACCTTCATAATTTTTATGGCTTTTTTTGAATTCAGACATATTCCGGACACATTTATCCTGTATCATAGATGTCAGATAGATGAAGAACATCTATCGTTACACTATCTCCCCCCTCATAAGACAAAAGGGCCTCTGCACTGCGCAGGGGCCTTTTGTCTGTCAGAATGCTCCGATGGCATTTCGTAACAGTTCTGCCGAAGGCTGAACTGTTACGGCATTTTGGATAAGGAAACAACATTTTGCCCTGATTTTCTTGCTTCCGCCCTGTCGGCGCATTATAATAATATGAATATGTTATTTTTCAACCGACTGATTTTCATAAAGGATCGGGATCTCATCCCGTCAGACAGGAATACGCGTCATGCTAAAAATCGCCATCTGTGATGATGAGCCGAAGGATCTGGAAACTCTCCGCGCGCAGCTTCTGGAAGCGGCGCAGGAGCTCGGGCTGGAGTGCTGCTGCGATCTTTTTTCCAGCGCGGCAGAGCTTCTTGCGGGAGTGGAGGGCGGACAGAAGGTCTATGACATCGCTCTTCTTGATATTTATATGGAACCGGTGTCCGGCCTGGAAGCGGCGAAGCGGCTGCTATGCTCCTCCCCGCTCACCGGACTCGTTTTTGTTACCGCCAGCCGGCTTCATGCCGTAGACGCCTTTGACCTGGACGCGCTCCATTATCTGGTAAAGCCGACGGACAGCGTCCAGCTGAAAAACATGCTCGAACGGTATCTGAAGAAAAGCAGGCGGAAAAAATCTCTGGAGATCCGGATCGGAAGGGATCTGGTCAGGCTGGAACTCGATTCCATTCTATACCTGGAAAGCGCGCGTAACGGTACCGATATCCATACGGCGGGAGGGATGCTCCACACCTCCATCCCAACCGGGACGCTTGCGCGGAATCTGGGGAATGATTTCCTGAAGATCCAGAGAGGCTTCATTGTCAATATGCATTTTATCGACCGGATCACCTCTGATTCCTGCGTGCTGAAAAACGATCTCACCATACTTCTGAGCCGCAAGGACAAGAAAGCGATCCGGACCGCGTATCGGGAGTTTATCTTTAATGTGACAGGGGGGAAGGAACCTTGATCCAATTTCTCTTTCTAAATTTTTCGGGATTTCTGATCCAGTCCGTTCCCTGCATGCTGCTGAGCCTGCTTCCCTTTCCCGAGGAAAGCTTTCTTCTGCGCAGGAAAACGCTGGCAGGACTGTTTTCTGCCATTCTCGTTGCCGCCGCAGCCGTATTCTCCGTTCTGGTCTGGCTGGCCGACGGGCCTGGCAGGCCGGTTACCCCGACGGGCATCCTCTCCATCTTCGCCAATTTTTTCATGGGCGCCATGCTTCTGCTCTGCGTCGCTCTCCTGTTTTATTTCCTTCGGACTTCCATCCTGAAAAAGCTGCTGGTCCTCTTCCTTGTGCTGGATTATGCCATTTTCATACACGTTGGGACCAATACGCTCCTTTCCCTCATCCCTTTTTCCCCCACCCCCTTTTACGGCAAATATTCCATCCTTTCCGCCCCCATATTTGCCCTTTTCACCCTGTTCCTTCTTCCCTTCATCTGGCGTTTCATGCACCGGAAGCTCTCCGTCAGCCTAGAGCAGATCGAGCCGAAGGAACTGCAGCATGCCCTGCAGATGGTCATCCTCCTCACCCTTCTCTACAGCGCGACGGTCTTCTGTCTTCCGCTGGTTGAGGATATTACGGACCGCTCCCTCACCCTTTACATCAATCTCACCTATCTTTTCTGCTCCGCCAGCCTGGCGATCTCCATCCGTTTCCTGCTCTGGGAGGTGCAGAAGGCGGTGGAAGAAAGCCAATATAAAAGCCTGCTTTCCATCCAGCAGCTCCAGTACCGGAAGATCACCGACGAGCTGAACAGCTTTCATCGCGCCAGACATGACATGCGCCATCATTTCCGCGTGATCGAACGTCTCCTGAAGGAGAAAAAAACGGACGAAGCCTCCGCCTATATTTCTGAATATACCCATTTATGGATTCCAATGAGCAGGAGATCTTCTGCAGGGATCCGCTCATTAACGCGCTGCTTCAATATTATGTCGGGGAAGCGAGACAGTCCGGCATCCTCTGCGACATCAACGTCCGCCTTGACCGCTGCCCCATTGACAGCATGGACATGACCGTCCTTCTTGGAAACTGTCTGGAAAACGCCGTCGCATCCTGCCTGCGCGCCCCGGCTCCCCGTCTGATCCGCCTGCGCGTGCGCATCGTCAACTCCACGCTTGCCATCCTGCTGGAAAATACCTGTGATTCCGTCTCCTTCTCCCGCCCGGGATATCAGAAGGAAAACCAGGAAGGATCCTGGCTTCCGGCAAAGGCCTTTCTCACCATGGGAAGCGGCGGCCAGGGGATGGAAAGCATCACGCACACGGCCGCCAGATATGACGGCGCCGCCGAATTTCGTTTTCAGAAGCCTTTGTTCCATACCCGGATCAGCCTGGAGCTTCCTCCTTCCGGTCCGGATACCGGGACATGATACCGTTTTTTTCTGTTTTCTAAAGAAATCCTTCAGAAACTTTATAACTTTTTTTGAAAACGGACACATTCCTGACACATTTTCCCTGTATGATGAATGACAGATAGATGAACAACACCTATTGTTACACTATCTCCCCCCTCATAAGACAGAAAGGCCTCCGTGAAAGCGGAGGTTTTTCTGTGTCTGCGCATTTTTGTCTGACAAAAAGTTTTTCTTTCAGCCGACGTGGAATCTTTCATCCGTCCTTCCGGCCTTCCTAAGAGCGCCTCCCCTCCCGGCCCGGTTCCGTTTCCCCGCGCCCGCAAAGAACGCCAGGATCTCATGCGCCAGCAGCGGGAACGCCGCCAGGGCCAGAAGCCGCCCCCACTCCCGGAGGGTCAGGTGCGCCGTTGTGAAAGCCGCCGTAAGGAATGGGATTTCCGTGACCGCGACCTGAAGAAAGAAGCCCGCGGCCAGGGCCAGAAGCATCAGCCGGTTCTTCAGATGGTCCATGCGGAAAACAGATCTGTCCACATCCCGCATCCCGACCGCATGGAAAAGCTGGGACATACCCAGGACGGTGAAAGCGTAGGTCTGCGCCCGCGCGAGCACCGCTTCATTCTGCAGGATCACGGCAAAGACCATTGGGGAAAAGGAAATCCCTTTTTCCCGCATGATCCCATATGGAATGGTAAAAAACGCCGTCAGGCTGATCCCGGCGATCAGTATGCCGTAAAAGGCAGTCCGTATCAGGCCTCCGTCCGCGAACAGGCTTTCCTTCGGGTCCCGCGGCGGCTTTTCCATCAGGCTGTCCGCGTCGTTGTCATCGGCTCCCAGCGCCAGGGCGGGCAGGGAATCGGTAATCAGGTTGATCCACAGGATATGGCTGGATTTCAGGGGGGAAGCAAGCCCCATCAGCACCGCCGTGAACATGGTCAGGATCTCTCCCAGATTGGAGGACAGCAGAAAGATCACCGATTTCCTGATATTCTCATAAACACCCCTGCCTTCCTCAATCGCCTTTTCAATGGTAGCAAAATTATCGTCCGTCAGGATGATCTCGGAAGCCTGCTTTGCCACGTCCGTACCGTTTTGTCCCATCGCGATCCCGATGTCCGCCGCTTTCAGGGACGGCGCGTCGTTCACTCCATCCCCTGTCATCGCCACGATCCTCCCCTTTTCCTTAAACCCCTTCACGATCCGTACCTTGGTTCCGGGAGAAACGCGGGCAAATACCCTGACATCGTCCAGCGCCCGCAGGAATTCCTTATCCGGAAGCCGCTTCAGCTGGGCTTCCGTCATACACTGCTCCCTGCGCTTTACGATCCCAAGCTGGGACGCCACCGCATAGGCTGTATCCACATGGTCTCCGGTGATCATCACTGTGCTGACGCCCGCCCTGCGGAAGCGCTCCACCGCCCCTGCCGCCTCCGGTCTCGGCGGATCCTTCATCCCGACCAGGCCGATAAAGGTAAGCCCCTCCTCCTTCGGCCCTTTCCCTCCCCTGCGCATGGCAACGGCCAGCGTCCGCAGCGCCTGTCCGGACATTTCTTCCATTGCGGAAAGGATCTGTCGGCTCTGTACGCCCTGCAGCGGGATTTCCTTCCCATACAGCAGAAGATGCGTGCATTTCTTCAGGATCTCATCCGGCGCTCCCTTGGTGTAGGCAACGCTGTCAGAACCGTTCCGATGGAAGGTGGTCATCATCCTGCGTCCGGAATCAAAGGGAAGCTCTGAAACCCGCGGCAGGATTTCCTCCTCTGCCTGTCTGCGCACGCCGCAGGCGGCCGCCAGGTCCAGAAGCGCCAGTTCCGTAGGGTCTCCGAGTCTTTCCCCGCCTTCCAGGACGCCATCGTTGCAAAGGACCATCCCCCTTAAAAAGTCCCCGGACTCCATCCTGCCCGAAGAAACGCCGGGGTATCTTTTCCCCTTCTCCCCGGCCGGGGGCGTCCATGCCTTCACAAGCTCCTTCGCATCCAGGAGCTTCTGGTTCAGGAAACACCGCTCCACCGTCATCCGGTTCTGGGTGAGCGTCCCGGTCTTGTCGGAACAGACCACGCTCACGGCTCCCAGCGTCTCCACCGCCGGAAGCTTTCTGACTATGGTATGTACCCTCACCATTTTGGTAACGCTCAGGGCAAGGCAGATGGTCACCACGGCGGGAAGCCCCTCCGGTACGGCGGCAACTGCCAGGGATATGGCCGTGATCAGCATTTCCGCCACATTTCTTTTCTGGACCAGGGCGATCAGAAACAGGGCGCCGCACAGAAACAGGGAGAGGATGCTGAGGATGGTCCCAAGCTCCCCCAGCCTTTTCTGCAGAGGCGTCAGCTCCTGCGGACCTTCCTCGATCATGGCCGCGATCCTTCCGATCTGGGTAGCCATCCCCGTTGCGGTAACGATCCCTTCTCCCCTCCCGCCGGTCACGACCGTGGACATATAGGCCATATTCCGTCTGTCCCCCAGCGCGGTTTCCTTTCCTGAAGGAGCCAGGTAAGCCGCGTCCTTTTCGATGGGGACGGATTCCCCTGTCAGCGCGGACTCCTCCGCCTTCATCCCGCCGGTCCTGGTCAGCCTGAGATCCGCCGGGATCTGACAGCCCGCGTCCAGGCAGACCACATCCCCCGGAACCAGCTGCGAAGCCTCGATCTCCCTCTCCTTTCCTTCCCGGATGCAGTAGGCCCGCGGGCTTGTCAGCTTCTTCAGGGAATCCAGCGCCTTCTGCGCCTTTCCCTCCTGAAGCATCCCGACCACAGCGTTCATGCAGACCACCACGGCAATGATCGCCGCGTCGCTGGTCTCATGCAGCATGAGGGAAATGACCGCCGCCGCCATCAGTACATAGATCAGCGGGTCGTTCAGCTGCTCCAGGAAGCTTTCCAGGGCGCTCTTTTTCTTTCCTTCCTTCAGCTCGTTGGAGCCATAGATCTCCCGCCGCCTGGCCGCCTCCTTCTCCGTCAGCCCCCGGTCCGGGTCCGTTTCCAGAAGCGCGCAGGCCTCCCGGATCGTTTTCGCCTCATATCTCTCAGCCGTCTGATATTCCATCCATGCATTCCTCCCTGACTCCCTGTCCCTTTTGTCCAAGTCTATGACGGGAGGCGGGGGAATATGTCCGGCTTATCGCGCCAGCTCGCAGCGCTGCTGCTCCCTGTCCCTTGCCCGTCGAATATCCGCACGTCTGTGCAGGCACGCCTGCACATCCCTGCGGCTGCTCTCCGGGCTTATCGCACAAAAAGCAGCCTGCTTTCACAGACTGCTTTTCGCGTATTTCTTTCTCCTTTATTCCTTTCAGACAGCCCTAACGCTTCCTCACTCCTCATTGGTCAGATGGAATCTGTCCAGGAGATGGAAGATGAGGCCAAGGATCATACCCACCACGCAGGCCAGCACCATACCGGTCAGCTGCACGCTTCCGAACTTCACCGTGATGCCGGAAAGGCCGGCCACGAAGATGACGGAGGTGAGGATCAGGTTCCTGGATTTTCCGTAGTCCACCTGGGAATCCACCAGGATACGGATGCCGGAGGTTCCGATCATGCCGTAGAGCAGGAAGGAAATACCGCCGATGACCGGGCCGGGAACGGTCTGGATCAGCATGGACAGCTTTCCGATGAAGGAGCAGACGATGGAGAGCACCGCCGCGCCGCCGATCACGCGCACGCTGTATACCTTGGTCACGGCCATGACGCCGATGTTCTCACCATAGGTGGTGGTGGGAACGGATCCCACCAGGCCGGAAAGCATGGTGGAGAAGTTGTCTCCAAACAGAGAGCGGTGCAGGCCGGGATCCTTCAGCAGGTCTCTTCCCACGATCTTGCTGGTAACCACCTGATGGCCGATGTGCTCAGAGGCAATGACCAGGATGACGGGAAGGATGATCAGGATCGCCTGCGGGTCAAACTTCGCCAGCTGGAAATTGGGCAGGGAGAAGATCGGCGCTGCCGCCACCTCCGTAAAATCCACGATCCCGCACAGGACCGCAGCCACATAGCCGGCCACTACAGCCACGAGGATCGGGATGACCGACAGGAAGCCGCGGAATACCACGGAACCGAAGACCGCGACGCCCAGCGTTACGAAAAATACGATCACATTCTCCATCCGGATCGTCTCGTCCAGAAGCCCCGCGTTCTCCGCCGCGCTTCCCGCCAGCTCCAGGCCGATCAGCGCCACCACCGGGCCCATGGCCGCCGGAGGCAGGACCACGTTGATCCAGTCGGATCCGAATTTATAGATGATCGCCGCCAGGATACAGCCGCAGAAGCCGACCACCACGAAGCCGCCCAGCGCGTATTCATAGCCCATCTCGCTGATGACGATCCCGGCGGGGGCCAGGAAGGCAAAGCTGGAACCCAGATAAGCGGGCGCCTTTCCCTTTGTCACCACGATAAAGAGCAGGGTGCCGACACCGTTCATGAACAGAACGACGGCCGGATTGATGCCGAACACAAAGGGTACCAGGACGCTGGCGCCGAACATGGCCAGCAGATGCTGGATGGACAGCGGGATCAGGAGCTTCATGGGAACCTTCTCATCCACCTGAATGATTCTTTTGTTTTCCATATGGATATCCTCCTCATAAGTATTTGAACCAATTTTATCAATTCTACCACAAACGTCCCGTTCGTACAATGGATTTTTCCTTGAGTTTCCGGGCTGAATCGGCTACAATAAAAAAAGAGTTTCCGTCAAAAAAGAGGAGGAGGACATGAAGGAAAAATTATATACCATACCGTTAAACGACGCCATGAACGCGGACGACGAGTGCCCGTTCTGCTATATCGAGCGCAATGTGGAGCAGGATATCCTGGACTATGTGCTCGGCTCCTGCGCTTCCTACATGGAAAGCGACACCAGGGACGCCACGGACAAGGCAGGCTTCTGCCGCATGCATTATAAGAAAATGTACGATTACGGGAACACCCTGGGAAACGGCTGGATCCTGAAGACCCACTACAAGAAGCTGATCCGGGAGATGAAGGAGCAGTTCGCTCACTATACGCCGGGAAAAACCTCCCTTGTGGACCGGCTGAAGGGGAAGCCCTCCGAGGAAAACCCCATTTCCGCCTGGATCGGGGAAAAGGAAAAGAGCTGCTATATCTGCGACTATTTCAAAAAGGAATACGCCCGCTATCTGGACACCTTTTTCTACCTATATAAAAACGACAGCGCCTTCCGGGATAAGCTGGCAAAGAGCAAAGGCTTCTGCCTGCACCATTTCCGCGACCTGTTAAACGGTGCGGACACGAAGCTTTCCGACGCGGAGAAAAAGGATTTCTTCCCCGTGGTATTCGATCTGATGGAGAAAAACATGGAGCGGGTTTCCGCCGACGTGGACTGGCTCATTGAAAAGTTCGACTACCGCAACAAGACGGCGGACTGGAAGACCTCCAAAGACGCGGTGCAGCGCGGCATGCAGAAGCTGAAGGGCGGCTATCCGGCCGATCCGGTCTATAAGATGAACAAATAATCCCGCGCGGCAGGGCCGAAAGGTTCTGCCGCGCGTACAATCATGATCCAAAAAGCCTTTCAAATAGCATCAGATAAGAAAAAATCTCCCCGAACAGTTCTTCCGGCGAAAAATTTTCCTGCCGGCAGCGTTCTCTCGTCAGGCCGCGGAAGGTATAATCCATGATCCCCATAATCCGCGGCAGATCGGCCCTGGGCCGCAGCAGATGCGTATCCGCCTGCCTCAGGATCTCCTCAAGCCTTTTTTCGTATCTTCTCTTCTGTTCCGCCACGGCCTGAAACGCCTCCCGGCAGTCCTCCTCCCGGGCGCTGTCCAGAAACGCCTTCAGATAGGGATATTGCCTGCACGCACGGAAGGCCGCCTCCTCAATCAGCCGGATCAGGGCAAACAGATCCTTTTCGTTCTTTTCCGTTCCCCCGGCAAGCTCCAGCAGCATATATCTGACCGCGTAATCATATAAAAAGATATACAGCCCGAGCTTACTTTCAAAATAGTGGAACAGGAGGCCCTTGCTGATGCCTGCCCGCCTCACCACCTCATCCGTTCCCGCGTGCCGGTATCCGTTCTGCGAAAAAACCTGCAGCGCCGCGTTGATGATCCGGTCCTGCTTTTCCTTTGGGATATCAAAAAACTTCTGATTCATATACCGCCCCTCCCACACAGCCTGCCGCTGCCCTTTCTGTTTTATCATCATACTATATCCCGGGGATTCCGGCAAGAAACGCGATGCTTTTATATATTTTTTATACATAATTTCTTTTCAAATCTTCAAAATAGTATTAGAATACATGTAAATGGGGACAGATTACGTCTGTAAGGGCGGATGTGCCGGAACCGACGTAAAATCACCTGAAGGAAAGGGGAAGAGAACGATGGCCAGAAACTCACATGGATTCGGAAGGCTGCTCACCGCCGCTGCGGTTATCGGAGCTGCCGCAGCAGGTACCTGGTATTACCTGAAGAAGAAGGACGGCTCCGCCGCCGCGGAAAAGCCTGCGGAGGACGATTTTGACGAATATGAAGACTATGATAAGTTTGAAGACGAAGAGCTGGATGACATCCCTGCTTCTTCCGCCCCGGAAGACGCCTCCGAAACGGAAGCTGCCGGCACGAATCCCGGACGCTCCTACGTATCTCTGGATCTGAAAAAGGCGAAGGAAAAGGCGGATGATTTTTTCAGCACCGTCTCCGGAAAAGTGGAAAACACGGTACAGAAGATCCGATCCTCCGAGGAATATGGAAACGTGACCAGCAAAGTGGATGAAGCGGTCGCCCGCCTGCGTCATTCAGAGGAATTAAACGCCGTTACCAGCAAGATCAACGACGCTGTAGACCGGATCAAAAACAGCAACGAGTACGCCAATGTGGATGAACAGATGGAGCATGCCATCAACCGTGTCAAAGAGGCTACGGAAAAAGCCGTAAACCGCGTAGGGCAGAAGATCAACTCCACCATCGGATCCGCCGGGAACCCTTCCGCACCGGAGGAGGATTCCCAGGCAGCTTCAGAAGAAGAGCCGAAAGAGGCTTCTGCAGACAGCTTTGTCCCGGAAGACGCTTCCGGCCAGGACGACGGAGCTTCGGAAGCCGGCCCGGAGGATGTCCGGAGCTGATCCTTCCTTTTAAAAAGAGGAGCCGTATGATTCGGCTCCCCTTTTTATGTCTGGCTATGTGGTCTCCCTTTCCACAAGGGAAACCGGAAGGATGGTCCTGCTTGGCACCATCTCCTTATTGGACGCGCGCAGGATCGTCTGGACCGCAAGCGACGCCATTTCCGGGATCGGCTGGCGGATGGTCGTGATCGCAGGGCTCGTCAGCATGGAAATCAGGCTGTCGTCAAAGCCCACCAGCTTGATCTGCTCCGGGATCCGGATCTCCTTCTTCCTGCATATCTGGATGACCTGGGCGGCGATTACGTCGCTGCTCGCAAAGATACCGTCTATTTCAGGATGCTCATCCAGGATCTTCTCGATATATTCATGATAATCCAGCGCGGCATACAGCGCATCCGTTTTCTCTTCCTCCAGATCGACGCACTTCATCCCTTCCTGTCGGCACACCTCCATGAATCCCATCGCCCGTTCGTCGGCAGGCATGGGCTCCGCGTTCTCTCCGCTCAGATAGGCCACAGTCCGGCATCCCTTTTCCGCAAGATGCTTCGCCACCATCCTTCCGCCCTGCCGGTTATCGCATTCGATCGCCGCCGTCCCGCTTTCCAGGAACCGTTCGATCGTCACAAGCGGGACGCCAAGATCCTCGAACCGCTGTACGTCTACAGTGCCGCTGCACAGGATGATCCCTGCCACACGGATCCCCCGGCACATTTCCAGGTACTTGACCTCCTTGTCATCCCTGTCATTGGAATTAAAGACCATCAGCTTGTACTCATTCAGATACGCGGCAGTTTCCAGGCTGCTCAGAAGCCTTGAAAAATAGGGATGGTCAATATGGGGAAGAATTACCCCGATCGTGTTTGTGGTCTGCTTGGACAGGGAACGCGCCACCTCGTTGGGCTGGTAATTCAGCTTTTTCATCGCCTCATATACCTTTTCCCTGGCCTCCTTGCTGATATAACCCCGGTTATTCAGCACCCGGGACACCGTACTGACCGTAAGACCGGTTTCCCTCGCCACATCCTTCAGTGTTGCCATGATTTCCTCCAGCGCCTTTTCATTCTGTCTTATTTCTTTCTTTTTAGCTAAGGCGTTTTCATTATATCACAACCGCTTGACATTTCCAACGTTAATTCCCGCGAAAAAACAGAATGAAAAAACCGGGAGACAGTCTGCAGGCGTCCGGGCTGCCGTCCTGCTTTTACGGGAGCATATGCCCCGCAGCCAGATACAGGCGGTACCACTCCTGCCTGGTAAGCGTCAGGTCCGCGCCCCGTCCGTATTCATATTCGCCTCCATGCCGCTCTGGACCATGGAAGAATTGACAATGGAAAACTGCATCTGATCCGCCACCAGGGGCTGCGCCACATATTTCTGCAGAAGCCTGATCTGGGACGGACGGTGGTTGGACACGCCGAAGAAGCGGACTTTACCGGAACGGTGCAGGCTGTCAAACGCTTCCGCGACCTCCTCCGGTTCCACCAGCGCATCCGGCCTGTGCAGCAGGAGCACATCCAGATAGTCGGTCTGAAGCCTCTTTAAGATCCCGTCCACGGAAGAAAGGATATACTCTCTGGAGTTGTCATGCATTTTGCCGGGCACGATACCGCATTTGGACTGCAGAATGATCCTTTCCCTCACG
>DWUW01000097.1 GCA_019120525.1 Candidatus Eisenbergiella stercorigallinarum
CAGCGGCGTCTTCAGGTCGTGGGACACATTGGTGATCAGTTCGCTTTTCATCCGCTGGCTTCTGACCTCCTCTTCCACTGCCCTTTTGAAATCTGACTGGATCCGGCGCAGCTGAGATTTGTAGCTTTCAAAAATACCGAAATCTTCGGAAAGGGCCGTATCCAGGTTGCCCTGGGCGATGGAACTGGTGGCATGCAGGAGCTTTCTGTATTTTTCCTGAATATCCATCACATATCTTTTCAAAATGAAATAGACGATGACAGTATAAACGATCAGGCCGAGGATCCCGGCAAACCAGAAGCAGCAGATCATCATCAGGATGAAGAAATTGACCCCGAGGATCTTCAGGATGATCCGTTTGGCGTCCGTACCGATATCATAGCGGATCAGGTCGTTATAAAAGCTTCCGCACAGTTTCCGGATCCGGCTGTATATTTTATGCCAGTATCTGCAGATGAGGCTTCGTTCCCGGAACGTACTTCTGCGGATGCCGGAAAGACCGGCTCCGACACAAAAAGCCGCCGCAAACAGGACAGAAAGAAGCAGGAACAGAATGGCTCTATCAGCCGGAAGGAAAAGGATGCGGCCATTATTCCCGATTCCGGTAAGTATGTCTTTGAGGAAAATCCCGTTCCCGTATTCGGCGGTGAACCGCAGAACCGTCCGGGCAAAGGAACACAGGATGGCAGCCAGGATAACAGCCGCCTCCAGGTAAAGTCCCTGTCCCTTTCCGGGCCAGGCAGTTTTTAGCGGACGCGTTCCGGTTCTGCCGTCCCGGATATGTCCCGTAGCCCGGGAAACCAGAAGAAGGCCGGATACTGCCGCAAGAAGCAGCAGAAAGAGGTAAACGGGAATGACGCCTGCCGCTTCATAGCTGTTTTCCATAGCGTAGTAAAGATCATTTCGGAAGGAGCCGTTTCCCTGAAGAAGGGAATCGTACTGCTCCTGTGTCAGGCCATAAATCACACGCATATTTTCCGGGGAAGAAAGCAGCAGCTGAAGATCCGCGTAGGTATCGTGATAATCATCATATACCCGGTAGAAGGACAGCTGCCCATCCTGGGAAAGCTCCTGGCCGCTGTCACCCGTCTCAGACAGAGAAAGCTGCTTCTCATGTCCGGCAGTCTGCACGGTGTTCATGAACTGCCTGGCATCATCGCGGCTGCGGACGGATATATTTCCGACATTTCCGGCACTGTCATATTCCATGCTGACATAATAAACATATTTGGGACTGTCTTCCGAAGAAGCCTGGCCGTCTGAGGAAACCGCATTGGGAAGACGCCTTCCACTGTTGGACAGATAGACACCGGACTCCAGATCCTCCACATAATAGTCCAGGATGCTGCCAAGGGAGGCCAGCGTCTGTTCATATTCTGACAGTACGGATTCCAGATATTCCTCCTGGGAGGAAAGGATGTGCTGCACATTGCGCAGGAGCCCGTCCTCTTCTTCCCCATCCATTGCTATCTCTGCCGCGGCGGACAGATCGGAGGACAGGGAAGGATACAGCTCCGAAAGGATCTGTGCTGCCTGGGCCGCGTCTGATGCAGAACCGCTGTCTCCGTCCTCGAAAGACTGGGAAAGATACAGCTGCGGATAGCTGTAATGCGCCTGATCCACTTTTTCCTTGAGATACTTATACTGTACATAGTTGACGGAGAACAGGCCATCCACAAATTCTCGGGAAATCAGAGGATCCGAATAGGACGCTTCCGCCCTCTCCCTGAAGAAAGGAAACAGCGATATAAAGAGAAACGATGCTGCCATGCCGACCGCAGCCGCATATAAAGAGAAACGTTTACTGTCTTTCCATTTTGTATCCAACGCCCCACACCACCTTCAAATACTTTGGATTTTTCGGATCGATCTCAATCTTTTCCCTGATCTTGCGGATGTGGACCATTATGGTATCCGTGTTGATCGCCTTTTCATTCCAGATACGTTCATAAATCTCGTCAGCAGAGAAAACCCTGCCGGGATTCCGGATCAGCAGCAGAAGGATCTTAAATTCAATGGGCGTCAGGCGGACCGGATTACCATCCACAAAAACCTCAACCGTCTCTTCGTTTACTTCTATGCCGCCAAGGACGTGATAGGTATCCTTTTCCGGTTCAGACGCCTTGCTGAGGGCTTCCAGATATCTGGCATGGCGGCGCAGATGGGAATTCACCCTGGCGAGAAGCTCCATGGTGGTAAACGGTTTGGTGACATAATCGTCAGCCCCCATATTAAGCCCCATGATCTTGTCCACCTCTTCCGACTTGGCGGAAAGCATGATGACAGGAAAATCATAGCCCTTCTCCCGTACCTTCATCATCATGGTAATGCCGTCCATCCGGGGCATCATGATATCGACAATGGCCAGATGGATCTCTTCCTTTTGGATGATCTCAAGCCCCTCTACGCCGTCTCCGGCCTGATATACCACATAGCCCTGATTCCTCAGGTAGATATCAATCCCCTCCCGGATATCCCTGTCATCCTCTACGACCAGAATATGATTTGTTTCCACGACTTACAAACCTCCCTGCGGATATTATGCCTGACCTGTATCCATATTCCGCAAAAGCGGCAACAGCCCGGCGGGCGGAAACGGACGGCACACAAAAGCATTATAGCACACACTGCCGGCCTGTCGCTACCGTACTTGAAAAGAACAGCCATATTGCTTTACCGCCGGGTTATCGATCTCCGGCAGGCCGGCGCACAGTAGCCCGGCGCGGCCTGTAACGAGGATCGGTTCCATCCGATCAGGATATGGACAGGATAACAGGAAAAGCTGAAAAAAACAGACAGAAAAAACGGAAAAAATTCTTAAATCGGGGCGCTGCTTTCCTGAAGCATGGGCGAAGGGAAGCGGATGAGGGCAGCTATGGCCTGAATATCCCGGAATAATACGGAATGATCAGATAATCTCCTTCACGGATATTCTCATCGGTCAAATGATTGATCCGGATGACCTCACGGATGAAATCATTCCCGGAATCAAAACCGTCGCTTCGGGCCGCGGCCACAGACCAGAGGGTATCTCCCCTTTCTATACGGATGCTGGTATAATATTTATACAGAGGCCCGGCTGAGGTATTCTGTGCTTTGACGGCAAAGCTTCCTCCTGTCAGGGAAAGGACAGCGAGCAGGACGGCTGCAGAGAAGGCGAGACGGCGCTTCAGCTGCCGCTGTCTCTGTCTCCGGTTCCTTATGATCTTTCTTATCGGTCTTCCTTCTGTCATGGCGCTTCTCCCCTCTCTTGCCGAACAAATGTTGCGAACACACGTTCCTGTTTCCTGTACATGCATTATATCGAACAAAGATTCGGTTGTCAACAGAAAAATCGAACAGATTTTCGGAATATGCGTTTGCTTTTTGCACTGCTCTGTGGTATACTTTTTTCAATAAGAAAACGGCGAAAGAAGGCGCTTTACGTTTGGAGACGAGGCGCCGGACAAGGAGGACATATGGCACAGGGAAAGATTACCGCCAAGCAGCAGGAAATCCTTTCATACATAAAGGAACAGATACTGGAGAAGGGATATCCGCCCGCAGTCAGGGAAATCTGCGAAGCGGTCCACCTGAAGTCCACGTCGTCCGTCCATTCTCATCTGGAGACACTGGAGAAGAACGGGTTTATCCGCCGTGATCCTACCAAGCCGCGCGCGATCGAGATCTGTGACGACAGCTTTCAGGCTGTCAGGACAGAGATGGTAAGCCTTCCTGTGATTGGAAATGTTGCGGCCGGGCAGCCTATTCTGGCAGAGGAGAACATCGAGAGTTACTTCCCTGTCCCTTCGGAATTTGTTCCAGGCGGCGAGCCATCCTTTATCCTGAAGGTGCGTGGTGAGTCCATGGTGAATGCCGGGATCCGGAACGGGGATCAGATCTTTGTCCAGAGCTGTTCCAATGCGAAAAACGGCGATATCGTGGTAGCGCTGATCGATGATTCCGCAACAGTAAAGACGTTCTACCGGGAAAGAGGGCATATCAGGCTCCAGCCGGAGAATGACACCATGGATCCCATCATTGTAAATGACTGCAGGATCCTTGGGAAGGTGTTCGGAGTATTTCGCATTTATAAATAAAAGGAAGAAGCGTAATAAGGATCAAAGGAGAACAGAAGAAAGCCCCATCCGGCCTGGGTCCCTTCAGAAAGGGACAGCGCGGAGGGGCTTTTTATATGGCAGATATATGGCGGAAAGGTTTTTGCGAAAGCCTTTTCACAGCTCGGCCGGGTCAATCCTGCGGCCGTCGCGCCAGATGCGCTCCAGGTCGTAGAACAGTCTGTTTTCCCGGTCAAAGATATGGACGATGATATCGCCGTAATCCATCAGCACCCAGTTGGCGGCGTTGTAGCCTTCCACCTGGCGGGGGGAGACGCCCGCGCGTCCCAGCGCTTCTTCCACGCTGTCAGCAAGCGCCTGGACCTGATTGCGGTTGTTTCCGCTGGCGATCAGGAAATAATCGGCGAGCACGGTCACGCCGCTGATATCGATCACGCTGATATCTTCCGCTTTCTTCTCTTCCAGCGCATGAATGGCAAGCTTTGCCATCTCTTTTGCGTTCATTTCTGTCATTGACGGCCTCCTTTCTCTCGTTCGGCCCTGTAATATTCATAGGTCTGCTGTGTCATGGGATCGATCTCTGTCTTGGATGCGGACAGATAGGCCAGCGTATCCCGCAGGATCAGAAACAGGCATTCGTCCAGATCCTCAAAGGCCAGCTTTCTGGTCTGCGGAAGATTGGGAGCCTGATTCCTGGCCGGTTCAATATAATCCGCAATATAAAGGATCTTGTCTAGAAGCCTCATCTCCGGCCTGCCGGTGGTGTGCCAGGAAATGGCATCCAGGATCTCACGGTCCTCGATACCGTACTTGTGCCAGGCAAGGAAGCTTCCTACCTTCGCATGCAGAAGGGCGGGATTTTTCTGCTCGGCGGCGCTGACCGCTATGCTGTGCCTGCCGCAGATCCGGAACTGCTTTTCCACGGACAGATTCTTCGCGCAGTCATGAAGAAGCCCGGCGGTCAGCGCCTTATCCATATCGGCGTTATAGCGCATGGCAAGGGCTGCCGCCGTGTAGGCAACTCCCAGCGTATGCTGATACCGCTTCGGTTCCAGCTCCTTTTCCATGAGGCGGCGAAGCTGCATTGGCGTGGAAGCAGCCTTTTCCCGCTTCTGCCCCTTTCCCTTTTTCAGCTCTTTTCTGTCTTTTCGGCTCATCCGGAATATCCCCCATTCTGTCCGTCCAAACGATAAAGCCCATTTCTTTCAATATAATCCCGTACTGGCTCCGGAACCAGATAACGGATGGAACGTCCTTCCAGGATCCGGTTTCTGATGTCCGAAGAGGAAATCTCCACATTGCCGGAGGGGATCAGATGAATGCTGCCATGGTATTTTTTCCGCAGATAGTCCGCCTGCGCGGAAAGGCGGCCGCTGCCAAGGTCATCCCGGACGGCGGCAAGCACTGCGGCTTTCTGGAAAATGCGTTCCGGAGCTTTCCAGCTTTCCATGGCAAACAGGCTGTCCGCCCCAACAAGAAAATAATATTCCGTGTCCGGATGGGCGTTGGTGAGCTGCTCCAGCGTCTCGCAGGTATAGGTATAGCCTCCGCGCCGGATCTCGATGTCGGAAACCTGAAAATGCGGGTTGTCGGCAGTGGCCAGCTCCGTCATGTAAAGACGGATGTCCGCATCCAGGATCCCAGATTGTTCCTTCATATAGGAACAGCCGCTTGGGATGAACAGTACCTGATCCAGCCCGAAAGCGGAATAGGCATTTTCCGCCAGAAGCAGATGGCCGATATGGATCGGATTGAAGGTCCCGCCCATGATGCCTACCCGCCTGACATTGGATTCCTTTTTATTTGGGAAGTTCAATTTTCTTATGCTCCCTGCTTTCCTTATACAGCACGATCTTCCGGCCGATCACCTGTACAAGCTGGGACTGGGTGCGCTCTGCGAGCATGGAACCGAGTTCGTTCGGATCGTCGAAGCAGTTTTTCAGCACTGCCACCTTGATCAGTTCCTTTTTATTAAAGGCCTCGGCGACCGCTTCCGTCACCTCAGGCGTGAGACTGCCTTTCCCGATCTGAAATACTGGATCCAGATCGGCGGCAAGGCTCTTCAGATAGGCTCTCTGTTTGCTTGTCATAATTGACCTCTCTCTCAAAGGGCGGCGCGCCGGCCGGACGCAGACCGCGCTGATTTGCGGGATTCTTTATTTATAGTAGTCAAATTTCAGCCCATACATGCGGACGGTGCTGCCCTCTTCAATGCCGAGTTCCTCCAGCTGCTCCAGAATGCCCGTTTCCTTCAGGAAGTTCTGGAAGAAGGTAAAGCCCTTTTCCGAATCCAGGTTGGTATAGCCAAGCATTTTTTCGATACGGGGGCCTTCTATGACATATTCGTCCTCTTCCTCGTCGTAGGTCACGCTGAAGGGCTCGTCCGAGAAACGGTTTTCCAGCTCCGGGAAATATTCCTGCTCAAAGACCACAGGCTTGTCGTCCGCCTGATCCAGAAGGCCGCTCACATGGTAAAGAAGCTCCTTTAATCCCTGGCCGCTTACGGCGGAGATGGGGAAAACCTGAATGCCCTTCGGCTCAAATTCCGCCTTTAAAAGCTCCACCGCTTCCGCAGCCTCGTCAGGAGCTGCGTCAATCTTGTTGGCGGCGATGACGGTAGGGCGGGACGCGATCTCCATGTTGTAGGCCTCCAGCTCCTTGTTGATGGCATAAATGTCCGCGATGGGGTCGCGTCCTTCGGTGCCGGCGGCGTCCACCATGTGGATGATCACCTTGGTCCGTTCAATATGGCGCAGGAATTCATGGCCCAGGCCAACGCCCTCCGAAGCGCCCTCAATCAGGCCGGGAATGTCCGCGATCACGAAGCTCTTCGCGCCGTCCATGTCCACCACGCCCAGGTTCGGAACGATGGTGGTGAAATGATAATTGGCAATCTTGGGCCTTGCGTTGGTGACCCGGGAAAGCAGGGTGGATTTTCCCACATTGGGGAAGCCGACCAG
>DWUW01000098.1 GCA_019120525.1 Candidatus Eisenbergiella stercorigallinarum
AGAAAGGCGGCCAATATCATTTCCGCGCAGATCCTTATGAAGCCGGACTGCGTGCTGGGGCTTGCCACCGGTTCCACCCCTATCGGAACCTATAAACAGCTGGTGGAGCGTTATGAAAACGGGGATCTGGATTTTTCACAGGTGACCTCCGTGAATCTGGACGAATATAAGGGACTGACCAGAGACAATGACCAGAGTTATTACTATTTCATGAACGATAACCTGTTCTCCCATGTGAACATCTGTAAAGAAAAGACTCATCTGCCGGACGGCACCGAGCCGGACAGCGAAAAGGCATGCGCGGACTACAACGCGGTGATCACTTCCGTGGGCGGCATCGACCTGCAGCTTCTGGGACTGGGACATAACGGACACATCGGCTTTAACGAGCCCGCGGACTGTTTCCCTCTTACGACCCACTGCGTGGATCTGACGGAATCCACCATCCGGGCGAACCAGCGCTTCTTCGCGTCCTATGACGATGTGCCCAAGCAGGCCTATACCATGGGAATCGGGACCATCATGTCCGCCAAGAAGGTTCTGGTGGTGGTGAGCGGAAAGGATAAGGCCGGCATCGTGAAGGAGGCCTTCTTCGGACCGGTAACGCCCCGCGTGCCCGCTTCCGTCCTGCAGCTTCACAGCGACGCCATCGTGATCGCGGATGAAGACGCGCTTTCCGAAATCTGAAAAAGAAAGCGGGGGATGCGCGATGGTCATACAGAGTAAAAGAGTCTGGACTGCGGGCCAGTTCATTGCCGCACAGCTCGTGATAAAGGACAGCGTCATCCAGGACGTGCTTTCCTGGGGAACGCTTCCTGCGGATGAGGATTACGGGAACAGACGGATCCTGCCGGGATTTATCGACGTACATACCCACGGCGCATACGGCTTCGACACCAACGACGCCGAACCGGAGGGGCTGAGAAACTGGATGAGGCGGATCCCTGAAGAGGGAGTGACCTCGATCCTGCCCACCACGGTGACGCAGATGCCGGAGGTGCTGACGGCCGCGCTGAAGAATGTCGCCTCCGTGGTGCGGGAAGGCTATGAGGGCGCGGAGATCCTCGGCGTGCATTTTGAAGGACCTTATCTGGATATGGATTACAAGGGAGCCCAGCCGCCGGAAGCCATAGCGAAGCCTGACGTGGAGCAGTTTAAACGGTATCAGGAAGCCGCGGAAGGGCTGATCCGCTATATCACCCTGGCTCCGGAGCATGACGAGGGCTTCGCCCTGACAAAATACTGCAGCCGGACGGGCGTGGTGGTCAGCATGGGACATTCCTCCGCCGCCTATGGGCAGGCGCTTCTGGGGATCGCCAACGGGGCGACCAGCATGACCCATGTATACAACGGAATGACGGCCTATCATCACAGAAAGCCCGGCCTGGTGGGCACGGCCTTCCGGGTGCGCGATATTTACGGCGAGGTGATCTGTGACGGCTGCCATTCGGATCCCGCCGCCCTGAACAATTATTTTCAGGCAAAGGGAAGGGACTATGCCATCATGATCACGGATTCCCTGTGCGCCAAGCACTGTCCTCCCGGCGGAGGCTACCAGCTGGGCGGCCATGAGGTGGAGATCGGAGAGGACGGCCTGGCCCGCCTTGTGGGGACGGATACGATCGCGGGAAGCACGCTGCATATGAACCGGGGGCTTCGGATCCTGGCGGAGGAAGCGATGGTGCCCTTTGACGCGGCGGTGAACGCATGCACGCTCAACCCGGCCAGATGCCTGGGAGTGGACGGCCGCAAGGGGAAGCTTGTGGCGGGATATGACGCGGATATCGTGGTGCTTGAGGACGATTATGAGGTGCTTCAGACCTACTGCCGCGGAAAGGCCATGCTGTAAACAAAAAAGATACGGACCGGAGCTCCGGCGCGGAAGGACGCTTCCTGCCGGGGATCCGGTCTTTTTCCTTTTAAAAATCCGGATTTTGGTGTATAGTAATAGAGAAAATGCCCGGACGGGCGAAAAGACAGGGAAAGGGGACATCCGGATGGACTGTAAAACGGCGGAAAAGCTGATTCCGGATTTTATCCGGGGCAGGATGGAAACCAGAGAGGCGAAGCATTTTCTTGCCCATGTGGAGAAGTGCGCATCCTGCAGAGAGGAGCTGAGCATTCAGTTCCTGGTTACGGTGGGGATGCAGCGGCTGGAGGACGGCGAAGCCTTTAACCTGAACAGGGAGCTTTACGCGCGGCTGGCCGTGGCAAAGAGACACGTGAGGATCCGGGAGAGGCTCCAGTGGGGGCTCTACTATTTTGAGGCGCTCGCGGTGCTTGCCGTGATCCTTGTAATGACGACGGTGGTATTCTGATTGGAGGAACATTGGAAAAAATGAGCGATAAGCTTGTACTGATCGATGGGCACAGCATCCTGAACCGGGCGTTCTACGGTGTGCCTGACCTGAGCAATGCCGAGGGGCTTCATACCAACGCGGTTTACGGCTTTCTGAACATCCTGTTCAAGATCCTGGAGGAGGAGGCTCCGGGCTATCTTGCCGTGGCCTTTGACGTGCACGCGCCCACCTTCCGGCATGAGCTGTACGCGGAATATAAGGGGACGAGAAAGCCCATGCCGGAGGAGCTGAGACAGCAGGTGCCCGTGATGAAGCAGGTGCTCGCCGCCATGGGGATCTGCACCGTGGAGCAGGCGGGGCTTGAGGCGGATGATATCCTGGGAACTCTGGCGAAACGTGCGGAAAAGGACGGCATGGAGGTGACGCTGGTTTCCGGCGACAGGGACCTTCTGCAGATCGCCGGGGAGCATATTAAGATCCGGATCCCGAAAACGAAGGGGGGAAGGACGCAGACCGAGGATTACTATCCGCAGGATGTGGTAAGGGAGTGGCAGGTGACGCCGGAGCAGTTCGTGGATCTCAAGGCGCTCATGGGAGATTCCTCCGACAATATCCCCGGCGTGCCGAAGGTAGGGCCTAAGACGGCGCAGGAGCTGATGGTGCGCTTCGGCTCCCTGGACAATATTTACGCGCACCTGGACGAGGTGGCAAAAAAAAGCATCCGGGAATCCCTGGCTGCCAACAGAGAGCTTGCCGGGCTGAGCCGGACGCTGGCGCGGATCGATACCCAGGCGGAGCTTTCCCTATCCTGGGAGGACCTGAAGCTGGGAGAGCTGTTCACGCCGGCGGCTTATGAACTGTTTGTAAGGCTGGAGTTTAAAAACATGCTGGCAAGATTTCAGGAGCAGCCTGCCGCGGGCGGAGAAAACGCCGCGCCCGTCCGGAGGAGCGCTTTCAGAAAGGACGCGGAGGAACTGTTCGCCCGGGCAGGACAGGAGAAAAAGGCGGCCTTTCTGGTGCTGGAGGATGGAAACGATTCGGCGGGAACCGCCTCAAGCCGCTATGATGGAAGCGGGTTTGCGGCGCTCGCCTTCGCGGTGAGCGGGGAAGCGCCGCTGGTGCTCACCCGCTCGGAGGAGATCGACGCAGATTATGTGAGAAAGCGGCTTTCCGCCCTTCAGAGGGAGGGCGTGTGCCTGAGCACCTTCCAGATCAAGTTCCAGTACGGATATCTGGAAGAAAAGGGGACGGAGCAGCTGTTCGACGTGCTGATCGCGGCCTATCTGCTCAATCCGCTGAAAAACGATTACAGCGTAGCGGATATCGCCCATGAGCATCTGGGGCTTACGCGGAAGGAACGGAGCATGCTGTTCGGGAAAAGCAGCTGGCAGGAGATCCTTGCGGACAGGCCGCAGGAGCTTGCGGAGTATGCGGGAAGCGCGGTTTCCGCCATCCTGGCGGCCTGGCCCGTGCTTTCCGAAAAGCTGCAGCAGACCGGCATGGACCGGCTGTTTTCCGGGATCGAGATGCCTCTGACAAGGGTGCTTCATGAGATGGAGATGGAAGGGATCCGGGTGCTGCCGCAGGCGCTGAAGGATTACGGCGGCGCGCTGGTGGAACGGATCGGGGAGCTGGAAAAGAGCATTCATGAGAAGGCCGGGGAGGAATTCAACATCAATTCCCCCAAACAGCTGGGAGAGATCCTGTTCGGGAAGATGAAGCTTCCCGGCGGAAAGAAGACCAAAACGGGCTATTCCACCGCGGCGGATGTGCTGGAAAAGCTGGCGGAGGAGCATCCCATCGCTTCGGAAATCCTGGAATACAGAGGGCTTTCCAAGCTGAAATCTACCTATGCGGACGGCCTCCTTCCCTGCATCGGCCCGGACGGCAGGATCCATACCACCCTGAACCAGACGATCACGGCCACGGGACGGATCAGCTCCACGGAGCCCAATCTGCAGAATATTCCCATGCGCATGGAGCTGGGCCGTCTGATCCGGAAGGCTTTTGTCCCGAAGGAAGGCTGGGTATTCACGGACGCGGACTATTCCCAGATCGAGCTGCGGGTGCTGGCGCATATGTCAGGGGACGCCCAGCTGATCGAGGCCTACCGGATGGACGCGGACATTCACCGCATCACGGCCTCGAAGGTGTTCCATACCCCCTTTGAGGAAGTGACGGATCTGCAGAGGCGCAATGCCAAGGCGGTGAACTTCGGCATTGTTTACGGGATCAGCTCCTTCGGCCTGAGCCAGGATCTGAGCATTTCCCGGAAGGAGGCAGCGGAATACATTGAAGAATATTTCAGGACCTATCCGGACGTGAAGGCTTTTCTGGACAGAGAGGTGGCCTTCGCGAAGGAAAACGGCTATTCCGTCACGCTGTTCGGACGGCGCAGGCCCATACCGGAGCTGAAGAGCAGCAATTTTATGCAGCGCTCCTTCGGCGAAAGAGTGGCCATGAACGCGCCGATCCAGGGGACGGCGGCGGATATCATCAAGCTCGCCATGATCCGCGTCTGGAGACGTCTGGATTCGGAAAAGCTGAAGTCCAGGCTGATCCTTCAGATCCATGACGAGCTTCTGGTGGAGACGGCGCCCGGAGAGGAAGAGAAGGTGGCGGCGATCCTGAGGGAGGAAATGAAGGCGGCCGCCAGCCTTTCGGTGACGCTGGAAACGGATCTGCATACGGGAAAGGACTGGTATGAAGCCAAATAAAATGAAACTGATCGGGATCACCGGCGGAGTGGGCGCGGGAAAGTCCCTGGTGCTGCAGCTCCTTCAGAAGCACTGCCGCTGCCGCGTCCTGCTGGCGGACGAGGTGGGAAATGAGGTGAAGCTTCCCGGCCAGCCCTGCTATGAACGGCTGGTGGAGCTTCTGGGAAAACAGGTGCTTTCCTCGGACGGAACCATCGACAGGAAAAAAATGGCGGAGCGGATCTTCGCGGATCCCGCCCTGCTGGATCAGGTCAACGGGATCATCCACCCGGAGGTGAGGCGCTATATTTTAAAGCAGGTGGAGGAGGAGCGGAGCAAAGGAGAGATCGACTACTTCTTCCTGGAGGCAGCGCTTCTCATCGAGTGCGGCTATGAAGCTGTGGTGGACGAGCTGTGGTACATCCACGCGGACCCTGCCGTCCGCATGCGCCGCCTGAAGGAAAGCCGGGGCTATCCGGAAGAGAAGATCCGCCGCATCTTTGAAAGCCAGCTTGGCGAGGAGGAATTCCGCGCCCATTGCAGCCTGGTCATTGAAAATAACGGAGATGTCCGGGAAACCGAACGGCAGCTCCTTGCGGCCCTTGGCCGGGAAACGGGTGAGGGCTTCTGCCGATACGTTTTCGTACGGTCTGCGCAGTAAATGCGCAGACCTGGCTG
>DWUW01000099.1 GCA_019120525.1 Candidatus Eisenbergiella stercorigallinarum
AGAGCATGCCCCCATCGCCATCAAGGCGGCGGGCGTAAGCTGCGTCATCGCGGAAACCTTCGCCCGGATCTTCTACCGAAACGCCATCAACATCGGCCTTCCGATCATCGAGTGCCCCAAAGCGGCGGCGGAGATCGAGGAAGGAGACGAGGTGGAGGTGAATTTTGACACCGGCGTGATCACCGACCTGACGAAGGGCGCCTCCTATCAGGGGCAGGCCTTCCCTCCGTTCATGCAGAAGATCATCGACGCGGAAGGGCTGGTAAACTACATCAATACCAGACAGTAAAGGGCAGAAAAAGCATATAAGGCACACAGGAGCCAGAGAGACGGCGGACAAAACCGCCCGGTCTCTCTGGCTGAAGCTGTCTGCAAAAGGAGAGACAATAATGAAGGTACTCATGATCAACGGAAGTCCCAGAGCAGGCGGAAATACCTCCATCGCGCTTGGGGAAATGGAAAAGATCTTTGCGCAGGAAGGGGTGGAAACGGAAATCCTTTTCATCGGGAATCAGGATATCCGAAGCTGCATCGCCTGCGGACGCTGCGCGGAAACGGGAAAATGCGTATTTGACGATATCGTGAACGAGGCCGCGCCCAGATTTGAGGCCTGCGACGGCCTGGTCGTCGCGAGCCCGGTCTATTATGCCTCTGCCAACGCGACGCTGCTCGCCTTTCTCACCAGACTTTTCTACAGCACCCATTTCGACAAAAGCATGAAGGTGGGCGCGGCGGTGGCGGCCGCAAGAAGGGGCGGCCTGTCCGCGGCCTTTGACGAGCTGAATAAATTCTTCACCATTTCCGGAATGCCCGTGGCGTCCAGCTGCTACTGGAACAGCGTCCACGGCCTGCTTCCCGGCGAAGCCCTGCAGGATGCGGAGGGCCTGCGCGTCATGCGTACCCTTGCCCGCAACATGACCTTCCTGATGAGAAGCATCCGGCTGGGGAAGGAAAGGTACGGCCTTCCTGAAAGGGAAACCGGGGAAATGACGAATTTTATCCGTTAAAAGGAAGGATGAAAGGATTTTCGATATGAACGTAATCATCATAACCGGCGCATCCTCCGGCATGGGCAGGGAGTTCGCCTGCCAGCTGGATCAGGGGCTTACATCCATCGACGAATTCTGGCTGATCGCAAGGCGGGGAGAACGGCTGTGGGAGCTTTCCGGAGAGCTGCGGCATAAAACGCGCGTTTTTGCCATGGATCTTTCCGATCCTGCGCAGATAGACACCTTCCAGAGGACGCTGGAGCGGGAGCGCCCGGTGATCCGGATGCTCATTAACAGCTCCGGCTATGGTGTGATGGGAAATGTGGCGGAGCTGGAAACGGAGGAACAGCTTGGCATGATCGACTTAAACTGCCGGGCGCTGACCCACATGACCCGGATCTGCCTTCCCTTTATGAGGCGAAGGAGCCGGATCATCCAGCTTGCCAGCAGCGCCGCCTTCCTTCCCCAGCCCGGTTTCGCGGTTTACGCGGCGGGAAAGTCCTATGTGCTCAGCTTTTCCCGGGCGCTGGGAGAGGAGCTTCGGGAAAAGGGCATTTTCGTCACGGCCGTCTGCCCCGGCCCGGTGCGGACGGAATTCTTCGAGCGCGCTGAGAAAAAGGCGTCCACGCTTGCGATCAAAAAATATGTGATGGCTGACGCAGGGGATGTGGTAAGGGATGCCCTCCGCGCATCCGCCGGACGCCGTTGTGTGGCCGTTTACAGCCTGCCGATCCGGGCCTTCGGCCTGTTCGCAAAGCTGTGTCCGCATTCACTGATCCTTATGATAACACGGTTTTTGAAGCGCATGTAGACCGGGCATCACACCTGATAACACGTCCGCCAGCGGCGTATAACGGATGAAAAGAAAAGTGAACGAACCGAACTTGACGCAGATCCGGGCCTTCCGGCTCCGCGCCCATCATCTTGACCGAACATATTCTTATGAGGAGATTCCGGAGGCTGTAGGAGCCTGCGGCATGCAGAATACGCCTCCCGGCGCCTGGGAAAATGCACTGTATCATCGCATCCCTTCCTGCAGCCTCGTGCAGATAAAGCAGCTCTTATACGGAGATCCGAAATCTTTGGGATATTCGGGCTGTCCGAAGGCTTCGGAAACGGGCAGAACGCTTCTTCAGGCCTGGAGCCTGCGGGGCGCGCCTTTTGTGTTTCCGGCTTCGGAAAGCGGCGTCTTTCTTTCCGCGCTGATCCCGCAGGCGGAGGAACCCTGGATCTATACGCGGGGCATCGCTCTGGCGCTGGAATATCTGGGAATGGAAATGGAACCTCTTCTGGATCTTCTGAAGCAGGTCATCCTCCGGCTGGATGATACCGTGATCATCGGAAAAAACGCTCTGGATCAGACGCTGGCGGAATGGATGCTTCCCTTCCTTCCAAAGGAAAAGCGGGAGCTATGGAACCATCCTTCCATGTACGGAGAGCCGGACCGCCAGACCGTGGGAGGCGCGGTAGTTTCCTTTCTGCTTCGTCCCTGCGCCCTCTGCAGCCTGGTGGTGTTCGGCAGGCGTATGCCGGAGGGACCTTCCTTCACCTCCCTGAAAAACTGGCTGGGGGCTTCCCTGTCCCTGGAGGAAACGGCCCGGCTGGAAGCGCAGAAGGCGCTGGTGCGAAAGTACCTGCACTGCTATGGACCGGCGATCCCTGCCATGTTCGCGGACTGGCTGGGCTGCTCCAAAGAGCAGGCACGCAGGCTGTGGGATACGGTTTCGGAGGAAATGGAAGAAATCCGGGTATGCGGGAAAAAGGCCTGGATCCTCGCTTGCGATCACGGCAGCCTGTTTTCGGAACCGGATTTTCCCCGCCCGGTTCTTCTGCTGAACGGCTATGATCCCTATCTGGATCAGCGGGACAGGGCGGTACTCCAGCCTGAAAAGACCCTTCAGCGGAAAATCTGGCGGACCGTCGCCAATCCCGGCGCGGTGATCTTTCAGGGAAAGGCCGTCGGCATCTGGACCTCCCGGAAAAAGGGGAACGGGCTGGATGTGGAGGTTGTGCTCTGGCCGGGTTGGGAAGAGAAATTGCCGGATGAGGCCGTTCTTTTTCGGGAGATTTCAGGGATGGTGGAAGAGTGGGGCGCATTCCGAGGACTGTCTGTCAGAGGGATCCGGCTGACGGAATAAACAGGAGAAAATCAAAATGGGAAAAATCAGAATAACAGCGGACAGCACATGTGATTTGTCCGAAAGCCTGCTGCAGCGGTATGAGATCAGCATCCTGCCCCTGAACATCGTTCTGGACATGAAAAGCTACAGCGACGGGGAGGAAATCAGCCCTGACGAGATCTATGCCTGGGCGGAAAAGATGCGTAAGACGCCGAAAACAGCCGCCGTCTCCTTTGACAGGGCGCTTAAGGCGGCATCCTCTTTTCAGAAAAACGGGGACGAAATGATCTTTTTGGGCATATCGGAGTCCATGTCCACAACCTGCAATGTGATGCGCATGGTAAAGGAAGAGCTGAACTACACGGATATGTACGTCATCGATTCTCAGAATCTTTCCACCGGAATCGGGCTGCAGGTTCTTCGGGCGGCGGAGCTGGCCGGACAGGGGCTTGACGCGCGGGAAATCGCAGCACAGATCGAACGGGAAAGGAGCAGAGTCAGGGCCAGCTTCGTGGTAGAGCGTCTGGATTATCTGGCAATGGGCGGAAGATGCTCCTCCGTCGCAGCGCTTCTTGGTGGAAAGCTGAAGCTGAAGCCCCGAATAGAAGTGACGGACGGAAAAATGCAGGCCGGGAAAAAATACCGGGGCAATCAGGATAAGGTGATCCTGAAATATGTTCAGGATATGGAGGACCAGCTTCGCAGGGCGGAGCCCCACAGGGTTTTCATCACCCATTCCGGCTGCGAAGAAGCCGTGCTCCGGTCTGTGGAGGAATATCTGAAGGGCCTTCATCATTTTGAAGAAATTCTCATCACCAGGGCGGGAGGCGTGATCTCAAGCCACTGCGGGCCTGGAACGCTTGGGGTTCTTTTTTATGAGGGAGGTTGACAATTCCCGGTCATTTGTGTTAGTTTACAAATGGCAGGAGCGGATATTTTCTGCTCAGGAAAAACGTCAAAATACATCAAACGGAAAAGTGAGGTGAGAGAGTATGGACGGCTGCGGCAGTAGTAATGGGCGAAGTCCGGGCATGGCAGACAACAGACAGAGTATGTATATGCGTCGGAATGCTGACAGGGCCG
>DWUW01000007.1 GCA_019120525.1 Candidatus Eisenbergiella stercorigallinarum
TTTTTTTTACGATGCTTCTGGGATTTCTGCTGGCGTTGGCGCTGAACAGCGCTTCACTCTGGGGAACCCGTTTTTTCAGGGGAATGATCTATCTGCCTTATGTCACATCCATGGTGAGCATGGCCATGGTATGGCTATGGCTGTATGATCCCACCTACGGCGTTTTTAATGTGATAATGGAAGCTCTGGGACTGGAGGCACAGCAGTGGCTTTATGATGAAAAACTGGCGCTTGGGGCGATGATTGTCCTGGGGATATGGAAGGGCGTCGGGTATTACATGACGCTGTATCTGGCCGGACTTTATAATATTCCGGCGTATTTATATGAAGCGGCGGCAATAGACGGCGCGAGGTACTGGCAGAAGGTCTTCCGGATCACGCTCCCGATGCTGCGGCCTGTTACGTTTTTTATCCTTATCACGGGAACCATCAACGCTTTCAATGTATTTGAACAGGTGAATGTGATGACGGGCGGAGGCCCTATGAATGCTACCACGACGATCGTCCATCAGATTTATATCCGTGCTTTTACGGAATATCGGATGGGATATGGAGCTGCTGAAGCAGTTTTCCTCCTGGTCATCATCCTCATCTTTACGTTGCTGAATTTCCGGTATGGAAACCAGGGACAGGATCTTGATATGGGATAAGGGGGGATTACAATGAAAAAGAAAAACGGGATCCGTATTCTATTATTTCTCATTATGCTGCTGATCTGCGCGTTAGTCATCATGCCGTTTGTGATCATGTTTTTCACTTCCCTGAAAACTTCTGCGGAGATCTCCAGCGCTCATTTCCGTCTGTTTCCGGAAAAATGGCTTTTTTCTAACTATGTGGAGGCGATGACTTCGTCAGACTGGGGAAGATATTTCTGGAATTCTTTTTATGTGACAGCGCTTTCAGTCGGGATCAGCCTGGTCATCAATTCCATGGCCGGTTATGCTTTTGCCAGACTGCGTTTTGCCGGAAGGGATTTTTTATTCCTGCTCGCGCTTGTAGGTATGATGATCCCACAGCAGGTGACTATGCTGCCTAATTTCGTAGCCATGAAATATATCCCTCTGGCAGGCGGCAACGATATCTTCGGCCAGGGAGGGACCGGACTGATCAATACCTATGCGGGGCTGGTCGCTCCGTATATCGCGGGCGCCTTTGGGGTTTTTCTGTTCCGTCAGTTTTTCATGAATTTTCCGCAGTCCCTGGACGATGCGGCAAAAATAGACGGCTTATCCAGAATGGGAACATTCCGGAGGATATATCTGCCTTTAAGCAAAGCGATCTTCGCTACGCTGATCGTGTTTAAAACAACGAGCACCTGGAACGAATATACCTGGCCTCTGATCGTAACGACCAGAAAGGATATGTGGACGGTACAGCTTGCCCTGAGTGTGTTCAAAGAGGAATATATTACCCAGTGGAATTATCTGATGGCTGCGACGACCCTGATCACGCTTCCCCTTCTTATTTTGTACGTCTTTATGCAGAAATATTTTGTAGAAGGGATCGTGACGACAGGGATCAAGGGATAAGAAATAAAGGAAAAGAACGGGGACTGCCTTGAAGACAGAGGCGGATGAGGAGGAAAAGAATGCGGACGATATTGATATTGATGGATACGCTGAACAGAAGATATCTGAAACCGTTTCAGGAGGGAGCAAAAGGGATCACCCCAAACATAGATGTCTTTGCTGAGGACAGTGTGATATTTGAAAGTCATTATGTCGGTTCAGCGCCATGTATGCCGGCAAGAAGGGATATCTTTACCGGAAGGATGCAGTTTTTGGAAAGAGGCTGGGGAGGGATAGAGCCTTTTGATATCACACTGCCGCAGGAACTGCGGAAGAAAGGGGTTTTTACCCATATCACAACGGATCATACGCACTATTTTGAGATTGGCGGAGAGAATTATTGTTATCTGTTCAATACATGGGACTATCACCGGGGACAGGAGTTTGATACCTGGATCTCCCGGGTGGAGCAGCCGCCGGTGGATCCGGAGGCCTACGGAAAAAAATCCTCCCAGTACCTGCTGAATCAGACGAAATTTACGGAGGAAGCGGAATATCCATCCCCGAGGACCTTTCGGTCCGCCTGCCGGTGGATCGAAGAGAACAGAGGAGCAGACGATTTCTTCCTTATGGTGGAAAGCTTTGATCCGCACGAGCCGTTTGATTGCCCGGAGCAGTATCATGAGCTTTATCACGATGATTATGCGGGAAGGGAATTTTGCTGGCCAACATATGCGCCTGTGACTGAGCCGGAGGATGCGGTAGCTCATCTGGAGAAATGCTACCTTGGGACGTTGAGCATGGCGGATCGTTGGTTTGGGACCTTCATCGACACGCTGAAGAAAAACGGGATGTATGAGGATACGTTGATCCTTTTTACGACGGACCATGGACATATGCTCGGAGAACATGGCTACACGGGAAAAAATTTCATGCATGCCTATCAGGAGCTGGTACATATCCCTCTCATGATGCATCTGCCGGGAGGGAAATGTGCAGGGCGCCGGGTCACGGAGCTGACGCAGAACATCGATCTGATGCCTACGGTCCTGGAATTCCATGGATGCCCGGTGCCGGACCGGGTGAAGGGAAGGAGCCTGTTTTCGGTCCTGGAAGGAAAAACAGAACCAAGAAAACAGGTGCTGTACGGCTGGTTCGGCCGGGCCGTCAACGTATGCGATGGGGATCATACTTATTTCCGGGCGCCGGCCAGGGAAGATAACCAGCCGCTGCATCAGTACTGCGCGATGCCATCCACCTGCTGGAGGTATTTTGACGAAAGATACGCGGAGCGTATCGAGATGGGGAGATTCCTTCCTTATACTCGATATCCGGTATATCGGATGCCGGTATTATCACCGGATGATTATTCGGGAGATATCCGTTATGTATCGGAATCTCTGCTGTTTGATATCCGAACGGACTATGAGCAGAAGGATCCGATCCATGATGCCGATATGGAAGAGGAGATGATAAAAAAACTGACAGAAGGGATGAAAGAAGCGCAGGCGCCGGAAGAGCAGTATATCAGGCTGGGACTGAAAATACCGGAATAAGAGAATGGAACAATTATCTTCGGGAGTTATCCGGCGGGCTCTGCAGAAAGAATGATAAAAGAAAAACAGATTGGCATCCGGCCGGATGCCAATCTGTTATGTAAAAAAAGCGGCTCCGTATGAGCAGATCTGCCCGGCTGAAATCAGATCAATCCAGGATCCCCCGCACCGGGTTGTGCGCCATGGCAGGACGGCGTTCGTAGGCGGTGGAAAGCTCCACATAGCGGCCTTCCCGGCTGCTCGTTTCGATGGCAGTCATGATCTCCAGCACATGGAGTGTCTGCTGCACATCCGCCCGGGCTGCCCGGCCGGTCCGAAGGGCCTTTGCCATGTCGGCAAGTCCCAGGCCGCGGCTGTTTTCCGAATAGTCAAAGAGCAGGGGCATTTCCCGGAAGGAGCCGTCCTCCGGGCGCAGCAGCGTGATGCTTCCGCCGAAGCCGTTGGGATCCGGTACGCGCAGGGTGCCTTCGCTCCCGTAGATTTCCAGTTTATCTTGTCTGTCATAATACACATCGAACGTAGTGGTGATGGTTCCGACCGCCCCGTTTTCAAACCGCAGGATACCGTTCACATGGGTGGGAACCTCTACAGGCACCAGGGTACCGGCTTTGGGGGCGCTTGTGATCACGCGCTGTTCGAAGCTTTTCGCGGCCAGCCCGGTGAGGCCCTTCACGCCGCCCAGGAGATTCACGAGAGCGGTCAGGTAGTAGGGCCCCATATCCATCATCGGCCCGCCGCCGTGCTGATAATAAAATTCCGGCGAAGGGTGCCAGCTTTCATGCCCTCGGCAGATCATCTGGGCCGTTGCGCCGATGGGACGGCCGATGAAGCCGTCGTCGATGAGCTTGCGGCAGGTCTGGATGGCAGCGCCCAGGAAGGTATCCGGCGCGCCGCCGAGCATCAGCCCCTTTTCACGTGCCAGAGCGGCCAGCTCCTTTCCTTCCTCAAAAGTAGCGGCAAGCGGCTTTTCGCTGTAAACATGCTTTCCTGCCAGCAGGGCGGCTTTTGTCGTCGCATAATGTTCAAAAGGACGGGTGAGATTCAGGACGATCTCGATGTCCGGATCCTGAAGCAGTTCCTCCATGCTGGAATAGGTCCGTTCGATCCCGTATTCCTTCTGTGCCTGCTCCATTTTTTCAGGGATCAGGTCATAAATGCCCAAAACCTGTGTTTCCTTAAAAAGAGTGGTCAGATTCTTCAGATAGATGCCGCTGATGGCGCCCAGCCCCAGAATCCCAATCCTTACTTTTTCCATACTACCTCTTTTCCTGCGGCCGAAGGGCCGCATTTTAATCCGTGAGAAGAATCGCGGAGCGATTCTTCCAGGAAACCGGCCATGCCGGTTTCCGCGCCTCCTTTTCTTGCCGCGACAGCGGCACTTTAATCAATACATCTTGGCCGTATTCTCGAAGCGTTCCGTGGTGAGGCCGTGTTCTTTTGCATACCGCTTCCCTTCCGCAGCCCAGAGCATTCCCCGCTCCATGAGCAGCTCCGCTTCAGGGGACTTGTCGAACACATCGTCGTGATGGCCGAGGGAGTTGTAGAATACCCTGCCGTTTCCCCAGAATTTTGTCCATGCCACCGGCATATCCACTTCCTTGTTGGAGATGTGATAGTAGGAAACAATGGGGAAGCGGGTGGTCGCCAGCACCTCCACAGCCGGGTCCACGTGCAGGTAATACTGCTCGCTGCAGACGTCAAAATCTTCGATCCCTTCTACAATGGGACTGGAGCCCTTACAGATGTTCACCCGGTAGTTCACGCCGTCTCCGCCGGGATGGCTTACCCATTGCCCTCCGGTCATAAATTGCCATTCCACATCTTCCCGGAAGGCGTCGCACATGCCCCCGTG
>DWUW01000100.1 GCA_019120525.1 Candidatus Eisenbergiella stercorigallinarum
CCTGTATTTTTTGTCTAAACTGCTGTTTTTACCTCCTTTCCATGCGCCTGTTTGGCCCCTTTTTTGTTTATTCTGACGTTTTATAAACATTTTTACGTATATATTAATATCTTTTATCCGTCATTTTCTTGAAACCGATTTCCAGCAATTTCACAGAAATTCCATTCCTGTTTTCCCCATGTCAGCCATCAGGAAGTTTTTCCCTGCCGCCGAAGCGCCCTCCGGGCTGCGGAAGGGTCCGCCGCGCAAACAAACGGCGGCAGGCGCCGTTTCCCCGGACGCCTGCCGCCATCAAAGCCTTCCCGGCCGTTTCGAATTCTTTTTTTAATAATGGATCGGCTCGATGTCCTCCGGGACCGTATCCCACGCGGCCTTCTCTCCAGCCGCCACCCGGTACATATCCGCATGGCAGGCGCGCATGGCGTCGGCCATCTCCTGATATTCCCGCATGCACACGTCGATCAGGCCGATCTGGTAATTCTCCCCGTCAAAACGCCCCAGGCAGCTCTGGTCGTTAAGCTGGAAATAGTGCGCGCCCAGGAAATGCGGATGGGTCAGCCCCTGCTCCAGATAATAACGGTAGGCGCAGCCCCGCTCCTTCTGGCTCGTCACACCGCGGATCCCGTGGGCGGTAAGCCCCGCATCCAGCGCGCCCTGGTGGAATTCCCCCACCATCACCGGCTTGTCCAGCCAGTCCGCCGCCTTCTTCACCGGCTCCATGGGCGTGATCTGATAGCTGTTGATGGAAAATACGTCAAAATACTGAGAACCGCACAGCAGGCTCTTATCCGTCAGGTAAGCATAACGCATCCCAAGGTTCATATGATTGGCGTCCACCTGGCGAAGCGCCTTTGCCGGGATCTCCACATAGCGGGTGATCATTTCCTCCGAAAAGGCCTTCAGGTCCGCCTCCGCCGCGTCGGACAGGCTGGCAGCCTTATAGATCGCCTGTCCCAGCCCTTCAAAGCCGGCAAAGGAGGTGTGCCACGCCTCGTTCAGCCGGCCGATCCGGCCGTATTTTTCCCGCATCCGCTCCACGAAAACCCTGCGGCAGGCAGTCTGCGCCGGATTGGCCAGCATTTCCTCCGCGATGTTCAGTCCGTATACAAAGGCCCACTCCGGCTCGTTTCTCATAAAGTACCCGATCAGCAGCGGGTCCGAAGCAAAGGGCGCGAGGCCTTCGGCATACCGCTTTGCGGATTCCTCATATTCCGGCGCGAACACATCCGGGAAATCCCGGAAAATGGCCGTTTCCGTATGCGGAAATCCCTCTTCGGAGAAAGAATCCAGCGGGATCACATAGGGCAGCCTGGCAAAGCGGATAAACTCCCGGTCCGACCAGTTCCCGATGGTGTTGACCCCCCAGGAGCACAGATCATACCGGATGATCTTCATCCAGCATTCCTTCCAGTTTTCCCCGAACGCAGCCCTGAGGTTTTCCACTCCGTAATTATGGAAATCGTAGGCTTTTCTGCCGATCCTCGCGTGGCTGTTTCTGGACGGGGCCTTGGCTTCTTTCCTGCCTTCATCCGCCGCAAGAGCTTTCCGGTACTCCTCTCTTTCCTTCTCCCCCACAAAGGGCAGAACGGGAGACAGGCGCGTCCCCTCCCCGGGATTGATGCAGTCAAGGCCTGTGGAAAGGAAGGCGTTCCCCTCCGGATCCGCGAGCCAGTATCTTCCGTTTTCCCGCTCCACATGGAACCACCCGGTCTTTTGGAATTTCTTTTTCGTCCAGCCGCCGTAAGCGTCCCAGTCCGCGAAGGCAAAGGCGGTCCCCCGTCTTTCTTCCTCCTCTTCCGCGGCCTCCGCGCGGGAAAGAAGCTCCCGCAGGAGACGGGTGCACTCCTGCCTGTCCTTTACCTTTCCCTTCCACTCCTTCTGCGTCCACTGTCCGAGATCGTCGACCAGGCGTTTCTCCGGAAGCCCGTAATCCGGAAATTCCTTCGACAGGAAGCATTCTCCCGCCGTAAAACGGAAGGTTTCAAAGCCCGGAGCGGTCTGAAGCCGGATCTCCTTCACATCCGCAAGCCGCACCGGCTTTCCGAAAATGCTCATCTTCAGCCTTCCCGGCGTCCGTTCCGGGAAGATCACCTGGCTGTCAAGGATCCGGAAATCAAAGGGCACCATGGTGCGGATCCCCGGGAGAAGCCCGAAGATGATACGCATTTCCGGTTCCCGCGCCGGCTTTCCCTCCTCCGGCCGCTCCTGCCTGCTTTCATAGAAAGAAAGCTGGAAGCACATGGAATGCCCCTCCAGCACCTCCGGCTCCAGACACAGCCAGCTGTAGCCCGAAAGGCACACATCCCTGTCCCGGTCCGCCGCGTAAAGCAGATAATCCAGGCCCTCCTCCGGGCAGGTAAACAGGACGCGCCTGTCCGAAGGACATCCCGCCGCTTCTTTCGCCGCCTCAGGTTCTTCCTGCCATTCCATCTTTCCCTGATACAGCCCTGACGGTTCCCAGGCAAGCGCGCAACGGCCCGCCAGTTCTTTTTCTTTTTCCATGTTCCGTTTCATCCTCCCTTTTTTTGTTTTGGGTCGCCTTATTATACCACGTGCGCAGGGGAGAAAGCGACACCGCAGGCGATATTTTCTCCACAAGCTGTGGCTTGCCGGGACACATTCCTTCAGGTTTTGATTAATCAGGCCGTTTTGCCACACTCCGGCGCCTCCGGTCTGAAGCACAACTTTGACATTTTCAGTTTCATTGCTGAAAACCATACTCATTTTACCTTTATCTTCCCCTGCCCAGACCTCCTTTTACATGTTTTTCTGCTTCTGGCCAACCTGCCGTTTCCCCTCCGGCGGCCTGCGCTTTCCCGGCCTTTCCCCTGAGGTATTTCCCCGAAAGGATTCCCCTTCAGCCCCTTTTTCATCACAAGCTGATAATGGATCCCCTCCATCAGCAGCATGGCGCACCAGCCGATGGCACAGGAAACCGCGAAGCTGCGGATGCCAAGATGCCCGGAGAGCAGATAGACAAAAAGAACCCGGAAGCTGGTCTGCAGCGCCGTCCCGGCGAGAGTCATTTTCATCCTTCCCATTCCCCTGTAAAAGCCCTGTATGCCATTGGTCAGTCCCGGCAGGATATAGAAAAAGGCCATCAGTCCCAGATATCCCGCACCCTCCGCGATCACGGCGGTTTCCGCCTTTCCCACGAACAGCTCCATCACCGGCCTTCGGATCAGCAGGACCGCCGCGCAGGCCATCACGCCATATGCCGCCTCCATCCACAGCCCTGCCGCGAAGCCCTTCCGGATCCGCTTCTTTTTTCCCGCCCCGGCATTCTGCGCGATGAAGGTGGTCATGGCGTTGGAAATGTTGCGCTCCGGCACCAGCGCGTAATCATCGATCTTCGTTACCGCGTTGAAGGCCGCCATGACCGAAACGCCCATCTGATTCACCGCTCCCTGGATCAGAAGATTCCCGATGGGCTGACAGGCCTGCTGCAGCGCGGTAACGCCGCCGTAACGCAGCGTCTCTCCCAGAAGCGCCCGGTCCGCATGAAGCCCGCGAAGCGGAACATGCAGCAGTGGGACCTTCCGCTTCACATAAACCCCACAGCCCACGGCGCTGACTGCCTGGGCCAGCACCGTAGTGAGGGCGGAACAGACGATCCCGAAATGCAGCCCGCCGATCAGCACCAGGTCAAGCCCCGCGTTCAGAAGAGTGGAAATCACCAGAAAATACAGAGGCGTCCGTGAATCCCCCACGCTTTTCAGGGCGGAGGACCAGGCATTGTAAAAATAGGTAAACGGCATCCCGATGAAAATCAGGCGCAGATATCCGGCAGACAGCTCCAGAATTTCCTCCGGCACCTGCAGAAGCCTCAAAAGCGCCTTCGCCCCCACCGCTCCGGCCAGAGCGAGCAGCACGGAAAAATACAGGCCGAACACGGAAACCGTTGCCATTTCCCGCCTCAGAAGGTCCTCCCTTCCCGCTCCGAAATAACGGCTCATGATCACAGAAGCTCCCATGCTCACGCCTGAGATTCCCAGGATGAAAAGGTTCATCACCGGCTCC
>DWUW01000101.1 GCA_019120525.1 Candidatus Eisenbergiella stercorigallinarum
AAATGAATTTTTGTACGGTTACAAAGCTATTTCTTCATTTTTCAACCGTATATGAGCGAAAAAGTTCTGCGGAAGACTCTGCGGAATGTTTTCCTCCAAAAATTCATGGAACATTTCGTCTGGTCCCCTGCCCCGTGAAAAGTAACGAATGATCCCCATACAGGCCCTTTTCTCCGGTCTGCCGTTTGACAGCCCGGCCTCAAAAATGTTATAATTTTGTCCGTAATCCTGACACAAAGCGCAGGCTGCGTGAAAGGAGCGGTTTGTTTTGTAAGTCCATGAGATCCGGCCTGTTTTATATCGCCGGTTTTTCCTGTTTATCCAAGTGATGCAGGGATCTCTTCTGCCGCTTTCTTTCACGGGAAAGCGGCTTTTTCTATGCAGAAAGACGGGCGGCGGGGCGGCGGACGGACCCCGTGCAGCCGGTCTTTGGAACGGAGGCATTTCATGGATACCCGCGTGGCGGTTATGAGCATTATCGTGGAAAACGCAGATACGGTGGAGCAGCTGAACGGGCTTCTCCATGAAAATGGGGAATATATCATCGGCAGGATGGGGATCCCCTATCGGAAACGGGGGATCAACATCATCAGCATCGCTCTGGACGCGCCACAGAACACCATCTCCGCGCTGGCGGGCCGGGTGGGGAATCTTCCCGGCGTCAGCGTGAAAACAGCCTATTCCGGAGTGATCAGCCATGGACAGGAATGAAGCGCTCTTTTCCCTCATCCGGCGGCTGGAGGCGGAGCACAGGCTGGAGAGATCCGAGTATGAATTTCTCCTTGCGAACCGTACGCCGGAGGCGGCTGCAAGGCTTGCGGACAGCGCGGTGCGGCTGCGCCGGGAGATCTACGGAAACGACATATACATCCGGGGGCTGATCGAGATCAGCAGCTTCTGCAGAAACGACTGTTTTTACTGCGGGATCCGCAGAAGCAATTCCCGCTGCCAGCGCTACCGGCTTACGCCGGAGGAGATCCTGGAGTGCTGCCGCGAGGGATATGATCTGGGCTTTCGCACCTTCGTCCTGCAGGGCGGAGAGGACGGCTGGTTTCAGGACGGCCGGCTCTGTAAGCTGATCGGCCGGATCCGGTCGGCGTATCCGGACTGCGCGGTCACGCTCTCCCTTGGAGAGCGCAGCCGGGAAAGCTATCAGCGCCTGTTCGATGCCGGGGCCGAACGGTATCTGCTGCGCCACGAGACCGCTTCCAGAGCGCATTATGAGAAGCTCCATCCGGAGGAAATGTCCTATGACAGCCGCATGCGCTGCCTGTGTGACCTGAAGGAGATCGGCTATCAGACCGGCTGCGGCTTCATGGTGGGGTCTCCCTTCCAGACGGCGAAGGAGCTGGCGGAAGATCTTTTCTTCATCCAGGAATTTCAGCCGCAGATGTGCGGGATCGGCCCTTTTATCCCCCATACGGACACGCCCTTTGCCGGAAAGCCGGCCGGAACGGCACAGCTGACCTGCTATCTGCTTTCCATCATCCGGCTTGCCGTCCCCGGCGTGCTGCTTCCCGCCACCACGGCGCTGGGCACCATCGACCCCGCCGGCCGGGAAAAGGGCATTCTGTCCGGCGCGAACGTGGTCATGCCGAACCTGTCCCCCGCCTCCGTCCGGAAAAAGTACATGCTGTACGACAACAAGGCCTCCGACGGGGCCGAATCCGCCCAGTGCGTTTCGGAGCTTTCCCGGAGGATGGAGGCTATCGGCTGCCGGGTCGTCGTCGGCAGGGGAGACGCGCGCCAGGCATTCTGACGGGAAAGAATGATCTGACCCCAAGTAAACAGCCGCCAGAGGGCGGCGGAAAAGAGGTAATTATGCCAGTATATGATCCCAAATCCCTGAAAGCGGAGGAATTCATCAACGATGAGGAAATCCGCGAGACCCTCGCCTATGCGGAGGCAAACAAAAACAACGCAGCGCTGATCGATCAGCTGCTGGAAAAGGTGCGCCCGAAGAAAAAGGATAAGGGCTATACCTGCGCCGGCCTGACACACCGGGAGGCCTCCGTCCTTCTGGCCTGCGAGATCCCGGAAAAGATTGAAGAGATGTATAAGATCGCCGAGGAGATCAAGCTTGCCTTTTACGGCAACCGCATCGTCCTCTTCGCCCCTCTGTATCTGTCCAACTACTGCGTGAACGGCTGCCTGTACTGCCCCTATCACCTGAAAAACAAACACATCCCGCGCAAAAAGCTCACCCAGGAGGAGGTCCGCGCGGAGGTCATCGCCCTGCAGGATCTGGGGCATAAGCGTCTGGCCATCGAGGCGGGCGAGGATCCGGTCAACAACCCCATCGAATACATTCTCGACTGCATCCGGACCATTTACAGCGTCCACCATAAAAACGGCGACATCCGCCGGGTCAATGTGAACATCGCCGCCACCACGGTGGAGAATTACCGGAAGCTGAAGGAAGCGGGCATCGGCACCTACATCCTCTTCCAGGAAACCTACCATAAGGACAGCTATCTGCATCTGCATCCCACAGGCCCCAAGCATGATTATGCCTACCATACCGAGGCCATGGACCGCGCCATGGAGGGCGGCATCGACGACGTGGGGCTGGGCGTGCTGTTCGGCCTGGAGCTGTATAAATATGAATTTGCCGGCCTGCTGATGCATGCCGAGCATCTGGAGGCGGTTCACGGCGTCGGCCCCCACACCATCAGCGTTCCCCGTCTCAAGCGGGCGGACGACATCGATCCGGACGATTTTGACAACGGCATCAGCGACGAGATCTTTGAAAAGATCATCGCTTGCATCCGTCTGGCCGTTCCCTATACCGGCATGATCATCTCCACCAGGGAAAGCGAGGAGGTCAGAAGCAAGGCCCTGCGCCTGGGCATCTCCCAGGTCTCCGGCGGCTCCCGCACCTCCGTGGGCGGCTATGCGGGCTATGATGAGAACGAGCGCCCCCACGACACGGAGCAGTTCGATGTTTCCGACCAGCGCAGCCTGGACGAGGTGGTCCGCTGGCTGATGGCGAACGGGCACATTCCTTCCTTCTGCACCGCCTGCTACCGGGAAGGACGCACGTGCGACCGCTTCATGAGCCTCTGCAAGAGCGGACAGATCCTCAACTGCTGCCATCCCAACGCCCTGATGACTCTTTCCGAATATCTGGAGGACTATGCCTCCCCTCAGACGAAGGAGGTCGGCTATCGCCTCGTAGAAGATGAGCTGAGGCGCATTCCCAACGAAAAGGTACGCCGCATCGCGGAAGAAAACATCGACGCCATCAAATCCTCCAACCGCCGGGATTTCCGTTTCTGAGCGGAGACGGCGCCGGAATTCCCGTTTCTGGGGGAGGACGGCGCCGGAATCCCTGTTTCTGGGGGAGGATGGCGCCGGAATCCCGGGAAGAACAGAAGAAAGGAGTCTTACTGCCATGGGACTGAACGATACTGTCTCCGCCGAGCGGCTTCACATCGGCTTCTTCGGCATCCGGAACGCCGGAAAATCCAGTCTGGTCAACGCGGTGACCGGCCAGAACCTTTCCGTCGTCTCTGAAATCAGGGGAACCACCACCGATCCGGTCAAAAAGGCGATGGAGCTTCTTCCGCTGGGACCCGTGGTGATCATCGACACGCCCGGCCTGGACGACGAGGGAGGGCTCGGCGCGCTGCGGGTGGAAAAAGCCCGCCAGATCCTGGATCAGATCGATATCGCCGTTCTGGTTACGGACGCCTCCCGCGCCGCCCATCCGCTGGAGCAGGAGCTGCTCCGCCGTTTTGCGGAAAAAAAAGTTCCCTTCCTCATCGCCCGCAACAAGGCGGATCTGCTCACAGACCGGAAGGCCCCCGGCGAAAACGCCCTCTACACCAGCGCAGTGACCAAAGAAGGCATCCGGGAATTGAAAGAACGCCTGGGCGCTTTCGCCCGAAAGAAGCAAAATCCCCGCTTCCTGCTCCGGGATCTCCTGCGGCCGGGCGACCTGGCGGTCCTGGTCATTCCCATTGACGAATCCGCCCCAAAGGGCAGGCTGATCCTGCCTCAGCAGATGGCGCTGCGGGACATTCTGGATGCCCACGCCTCAGCGGCGGTCTGCCAGGATACTGAGTTGTCAGCCATGCTCTCCGGCCTCGCCCGAAAGCCCCGGATGGTGATCACCGACTCCCAGGCCTTCGCGCGGGTCAGCCGGGACACGCCGGAGGACATCCCCCTCACCTCCTTCTCCATCCTCATGGCCCGCTACAAGGGCGATCTGGCCGCGCTGGTGCAGGGCGCTTCCGCCCTGAGGGAGCTGAAGGACGGCGACCCTGTCCTGATCGCCGAGGGCTGCACCCATCACAGACAGTGCAACGACATCGGCACGGTCAAAATGCCCGGCTGGATCCGCGCCTTCTGCAAGGCCGAGCCCGCGTTTTCCTTCACCTCTGGCAATGAATTTCCGGCCGACCTGTCCGCATACCGCCTGGTCGTCCACTGCGGCGGCTGCATGCTGAACGAGGCGGCCATGAAAAGCCGTATGGAGAGAGCCGCCGAGGCCGGCGTTCCCATCGTCAACTATGGCATCGCCATCGCTCACATGAACGGTATCCTGAGGCGCAGCCTGCAGCTCTTTCCGGATGTGCTTTCGATGCTGGGAGAATGAATTTTCTCACCCCCGGATCTGGTCCAGAATGGCCGGATCCTTTATTTTTTTATCCTCCGCGAACAGAAGGATCTTGGAAAGGACCTCCGCGGTCTTCGGGTCGTCGTCCGCAAAGGGCAGAAAGATCCGGCCCCTCGCCTGGGAATGGACGGGCAGGACGGCGATCATGCCGAGGCCCTCGCCGTGGACGACGCCGGAACCCAGATGGACGGAATAATCCGCCAGGCTTCCGCGGATCCTCGCGTGGGAACCGGCAAAGGATACGTTGGAAAGCTTCAGCAGGGAAACCAGCTCCTTCGCAAGGGCGGCGCGCATCTCCACGGTGGAGTGGCTCGCCTCCGGATCCACGCCGCCCGCATGGGCCACGCTCACGGCAAGGTCGATATCCCGCATGGTCTCGGAAAACAGAATGGGCGGGACGGACTCCAGCGCTTCAGCCTTTCCCGTGGTCCGGTCAAAGAAACGCACCTCCTCCAGAGTGGGCGCTTCTATATCCGCCGGAGAAAACCAGTCCGCCAGGGCGTACATGCGCACGATCAGATTTTCTCTGTAAAATACCTTCTGCAGACCTTCCTCATAATCCACGGTCCAGCCCCGGCTCCGCAGCAGGGCCACGGTCTTCTGCGGCTGCACCTGGTGGCCGGCGTAGCGTCTGGACAGGGTCCTTTCCTGCCGTTCCTCCTCCGTCAGCGGATAATATTCCCGGAACACCTGCTTAAACGGCTGCTTCCTCTTTTTCTCATAAAGCAGATGCATGGCCTGCGCCCACTCCCCGGCGGCGATCAGATCATGGGGATGGGCCACCCGCAGCTTCGCATCCGCCGGAAGGGCATGAAGCTCTCCCCGGATATCCGTCAGCGTCAGCCCGGCTTCATTTTTTCCCGGGAAACCGGCTTTTCCGCCCTCTTCCGGGATCCAGAGCAGGGCGGACACCTGCGGAGCCAGGACGGGATTCTCCAGGATCTTTTCCAGCTCATCCCTCTGAAAAACTGTCTGCTCCGTCATCGCCCGCTCCAGCGTTTCCACGGCCCGGCGCTTCTGCTCCTTCAGCTCCTTTACCGTCTCCTTCATCTCAAGGACGGTCTCGTCCTTATTCAGGGCCTTCGGCAGGGTTTTCAGGGTTTTTCCGTTCTTTTGGACAGCAAGAGAAGCGTTCCCCTCCGCATCGATGCTAAGGCGCAGCAGCACGCCGTCCGCGCCGGGGGCAGGCGTACCCGGCGCGACGCCGTCAAAGAAGGGCGCAAGCTCCTTCATCTTTTCGCTTTCCAGATACCAGGTCATCCGGTTCACATCCATAAAGCCCGTGGTGAGGGCCAGATTCTCCATCGCCGTCAGGACAGCCTTTCTTTCGCTCTCGCGTCTCTGCGCGCCGAACTGTCTGCTTTCCTTCAGGAAGCGCTGAATGAATTCGTACCGCCTCAGAGCCTCCCTGCGGTCGCCCCCGGCGATGGGGATCAGCGGATAGCAGCGCAGCTTTTCCTGGTTCCTCTTTTCCCCGATCTCCTTCTCCAGCTCGCCCGCATCCAGCTTTCCCAGGACCGCGTCCGCATACAGCTGGGAGCGCCGGTGGGCGCTGCTCCCGGAAGTGATATATTTGGCGGACTGGTAAAGGATGTGAAAACGCTTTTCTCCCAGCTGCCCGTACGCCGTAAGGAACCAGTCCCGGTCAAAAGCGCCGTCGTTGAACCGCTGCGGGCTGATGGGCGAATACAGGGCGACCTCCGTTTCCTTTTCCGCGGAAAAGGTCTCGTTGATATGGGCCTGGAAAAACCAGACGCCCTTCTTCAGCCCCGGCCAGCCCAGGATCTGCTCCGCAAGGCCCGCCCACTGGGGCGCGTACATGGCCGCCTCCGCCAGGCGCTTTTCCCCGATGTCCGTGGCGGCAAGCAGCTCCTTCAGCTTCTGCGGGCTGTCCTCCTTCGCCGGATAACAGCGCTTCAGCAGACGGCTGAGCACGGCCCGCTTGGTGGTATCCGAAGAATAGAGATAGCCCCGGAAAAAAGGCTCCTTCCCCAGCGCCGCCAGAAGGCCGCAGAAATACTCCGCCCCTTCAAACCGTTCGATGGCACGGGCGGCAGGCGTGAGAGGGGTGGGAAGCTCTCCCCGCTTCTCTTCCACCTCCACGATGCGCCGCACCGCGGCGCAGACCACCTCCTGCGCCCAGTCCCAGGTCTCCAGAAGCCTCTTTCCTCTGCCGTGAAACTTCGCCGGCGCGGTGAGCATGCCGATATCCCCGGCTGCGTTGCTTCCCACAAGCAGCCTCTGATACAGCGCCTCCGCCGGAAGCAGCTGCTCTTCGCAGGCGCGGAAAAAATCTTCCACCTGCAGGCCCTCCTGCACAGGCGTCTGCATCTGCCTCTCCAGCGCGTACTCGAACCGGAACCAGGCCCGGAAGTCCTCCGGCCTTTCGGCCGTTTTCTTCAGAATGCGCCGCCAGAAGCCGGCCATCCGGTGGTTGAGAGGAAAATCATTCCTTCTTCCCTGCCAGACGACAGCCTTTTCCTGATCGGTCTCCAAATATTTCCGGCTGAGATTTTCCCGGCCGATCAGCTCCACCGCGCACCGGTAGCAGCGAAAGGCTGCGGGGAATACCTCTTTCGGCGAAAAGATCTGCACAAGAAGGGCGGCCACATCCATCATCTGCCAGTAGCGCGCCTGATAGATGCCGTAGGCCGCAGTGTGATAATCGGGCGCGAACCGGCTCTCCGTATCCGCGAACCAAGCCGCCGTCGCTGCCCGGTACACATAGGGGCTGTTCCAGCGGCAGG
>DWUW01000102.1 GCA_019120525.1 Candidatus Eisenbergiella stercorigallinarum
CGCACATCTTCCGGAAGGTTTTCCTTCGCCCACTGCCTCCTGCCCTCCCTCATATCCGCCACCGCGGCAAGACGGATATCCGGGACCTGTCCGTCCAGGATCGTCCGGCAATGTCCGCTCCCCATGTTTCCGATTCCGATGATTCCAAGCTTTACCTGTTCCATTTTCTGTTCCCTTCCTTCTTTCCTTCTCAGCGGTACCCGGCTGCGGCCAGATTGTCATAGCTCGTCTTCAGGCAGTCAAAGGGACTGCCCTGGCAGATATCCTGCTCCACCAGCAGGTATTCGCAGTCTGTCTTTTCCAGCTGGCTGAGGATGGCGGGGAAATTCAGGTTTCCCTCCATCACGGGAGCCATGAGCTGCTCAAAGCCGCTTACCGCCATATCCTTCAGGTGTACGCAGGGGATCCTTCCGGAAAGCCTTGCGATCCAGCCGCATACGTCCGCCCCTGCCGCGGCCACCCAGTAAGTATCCAGGGTAAATCCCATCTCTTCCGGCGTAAAACTGTCCATCAGATATTCGATGATGCGGACCGGTTTCCCATACCCGGGGACGGCGATCTTCTGGAATTCAAAATTGTGATTGTGGTACATGAACCGTTTTCCCGCCGCCGCGATCTTCTTTGCCGGTTCTTTGAAATCCTCCGCGAAATACCGGATCCATTCCGGCGTACGGTATTTTTCCGGCATCGCGCCCAGGCCGATGTGATCGCAGCCGAGAATCTCATGCTCTCTGATCAGCCGGTCGGTGTCATTCAGGATCCGGTTTACATCGCTGTGGGTCAGCACGATCTTCAGGCCGTTCTCCTCGCAGATCTCCCGCACCCGCTCCGGCCGGATCTCCTTCCCGATCGCGGAGATCTGTACCGTGGTATAGCCCATTTCTGCAATTTTCTTCACCGTGCGGGAAAAATCCCTTTCCGTCTGGGTATAAGCCCTGACCGTATAAAGCTGTGCTCCTGTTTTCATGCGAACCTCCCTTGGAAACGCTTTTTCTGATAATATAACCTGTCCTCCCCGGAAATGCCATTGCAGATGTGCACTTTTTTATTGCAAATATAGCGATAGTGACGTATGCTGGAAAAAGCCGGATCAGCTCCGCGAACGCTTCTACACCACGAGGTTATTTTGTAAGGAAAACGGAAGGAGATTCTCATGAATATTTACGATATATCCAGACTGGCGGGCGTTTCCATCGCCACCGTTTCCAGGGTCTTAAACGGAAGCGAAAAGGTCAGCGAGGCGACCAGGCGGAAGGTCCTTGCGGTCATGGACCAGAACGGGTATACGCCCAACGCGTTTGCCAGAGGCCTGGGGCTGAATACCATGCGCACGGTGGGAATCCTGTGCGCCGATTCCTCCGACATCTACCTGGCGAAGGTCATCTATCTGCTGGAACGGGAGCTGCGCAGATGCGGCTACGCTTCCATGCTCTGCTGCACCGGATACCGGCTTGCGGAAAAGGAAAAATATCTGCAGCTCCTTCTGTCCCGCGGGGTGGATGCCCTGATCCTGGCCGGCTCCCAGTTCATCGAGGAAAAGCAGGAGGACAACGCCTATCTGTATGAGGCCGCGAAAAAGCTCCCCGTTTTCCTCCTGAACGGCATCCTTACCGGAAGCGGCGCCTACAGCGTGGTATGCGACGACGCCCTGGCGGTAAAAGAACTGACGGACCGGCTGCTCTCCCTTGGCAGCAGGCAGCCGGTCTTTCTCTACCGTTCCTTCAGTTACAGCGGGAAGCAGAAGCTTGCCGGTTTCCTTCGTTCCCTCGCCGAACACGGCATCCCGGAACAGGGCCGTTCCTTCCTCTGCCCTTCCGGAATCCCGGAGACAGCCCGTTTCCTGCAGGAGCTGCAGGACAGAGGCATATCCTTTGACGCCTGCCTTGCCTCTGACGACGAATTGGCCGCCGGCGCTGTCAAATACGCCCTTCACGCCGGAAGGAAGATCCCGCAGGAGCTTCAGGTCACAGGCTACAACAATTCCCTCCTTTCCGTCTGCAGCACGCCGGAGATCACCACGGCGGACAATCGGGTGGAATTTCTGTGCTCCACGGCGGTTTCCCTGCTCATGCAGGTGCTCGCGGGAAAGGATGTTCCGGAACGGACCATGTATTCCGCCACTTTGATCTGCCGCGCCACAACCAGACAGCCGGGATGACATCCCGGCTGCCCCTTTTTTTCCGATCCTGTTCTTCCGGTCAGGCCTCTTCCAGGCCAAATCCAAAATAGCGTATCGCATTGTTATAGGAAATTCCCTTTATAATGCGGGACAGCATCCGTCCGTCATCCGGGAATTCCCCGTTTTCCACCCACCCGCCGATCAGCTCGCAGAGGATCCTGCGGAAATACTCATGCCTGGGATAGGAAAGGAAGCTCCTGGAATCCGTCAGCATGCCGATAAAATTGCCAAGAAGCCCCAGGTTTGCCAGGGAGGTCAGCTGCTTCAGCATGCCCGTTTTATTGTCATTGAACCACCAGGCAGAACCCTGCTGGATCTTTCCCACCGCGTCCGAGTTCTGGAAGCAGCCGAGGATGCTTCCGATCGCCTCGTCGTCGTTGGGATTCAGGCTGTAGATAATGGTCTTCGGCAGCCTGCCGTCCCGGTTCAGAAGATCCAGAAAATCCGCCAGCTGCGCGGAGGGCGCGTAATTGTTGATGCAGTCGAATCCGGTATCCGGCCCAAGAAGGCTGTACATGGATGTATTGTTGTCCCTCTTGCAGCCATAGTGCAGCTGCATCGCCCAGCCCAGCCGGGCATACTCGCCCGCCATAAACAGCAGGAAAGCCGTCTTGAACTTCATCTCTTCTTCTCTCGTGATCTTCTCCCCCGACAGACGCTCCGCGAAGATCTCCTCTACCTCCTCTTCCGGGGCGGGGACACACATCACATATTCCAGTCCGTGGTCGCTCGCGCGGCATCCCATCTGCGAAAAGAACGCCATCCGCTTCTTCAGCGCCTCCTTCAGATCGGCAAAGCTTCCGATCTCCATCCCGGCCGCGCTTCCCAGCCTTTTCAGATAAGCGGCATAATCCGGTTTTTCCAGGTTCATGGCTTTGTCCGGCCTCCAGGCAGGAAGTACCTGTACCTCAAAGCTGTCGTCCGCCGCAAGCTGTTTATGCCATCTCAGGTCATCCGCAGGATCGTCTGTGGTACATACCAGGGTTACGCCGGACTGCCGGATCAGGTTCCGCACGCTCATGCCGTCTTCATGAAGCTTCTCATTGCACAGATTCCAGACTTCTTCCGCGGTTTCGCTGTTCAGCACGCCGTGATAGCCGAAGAAACGCTGCAGCTCCAGATGGCTCCAGTGAAACAGGGGATTGCCCACGGCAACTTCCAGAGTCTCCGCCCATTTCTGGAACTTCTCCCGGTCAGGCGCGTTTCCCGTGATATAATACTCCTCCACTCCGTTGGAACGCATGGCGCGCCATTTGTAGTGGTCCCCTCCCAGCCATACCTGGGTGATGTTGTCAAACTTCCTGTCCTCCGCGATCTCCTGCGGATTGATGTGGCAGTGATAATCCAGGATCGGCATCCCTTCCGCGTAAGTATGGAAAAGCTTCTTCGCCGTTTCCGTGCTCAGCAGAAAATCCCTGTCCATAAATGTTTTCATCCCAAAATCCCTCCATGATTGTAAATGCTTACACAACTTTTTCATTTATTATATTCTGCGGACTAAAAAAAGTCAATAAATCAGTTGACTTTACGAACAGACTGTTGTAGCTTAAATGTAAGAGCTTACATATTATATCGTATAGGAGGATATGATTCCATGAAACAGACCTGTATCCGGATCCATCCGAAGGATACGGTAGCCGTAGCGCTTCAGCCGCTGTCTCGCGGCGCACGGGTCCGGCCGGAGGACTACGCCCCGACGGCCCCCGGCAAAGCATCCTGCGGCTTCCTTCTGAGGGAAGACATCCCCGCCGGGCATAAATTCGCTCTCCGGGACATCCCGAAGGGAACCTGCGTGATCAAATACGGGGAATCCATTGGCATTGCCGCGCAGGACATCCCACAGGGCGCCCATGTCCACACCCATAACCTGAAAACGGCGCTGGACGGCGTTCTTACCTATGCTTATCACCCCGCGCACCCGGCTGTCTCTCCCACAGAGGAAGCCTTTTTTCAGGGCTACCGCAGGTCCGACGGAAAGGCAGGCGTGCGCAATGAGCTGTGGATCATCCCCACAGTGGGCTGCGTGAACGATGTTGCCGCGGCGATTGCGAAACGGGCGCAGGACCTGGTCAGCGGTGGCATCGACGCCGTCGTATCCTTCTCCCACCCTTACGGCTGCTCCCAGATGGGAGAGGACCAGGAAAACACCAGAAAGATCCTGGCCGACCTGATCCATCATCCCAACGCGGGCGGCGTCCTGGTCCTCGGCCTTGGCTGTGAAAACAGCAATATCGAAGTCCTGAAGGACTATATCGGCAAATATGATCCCGAACGCATCTGTTTCCTGAACGCCCAGGACTGTGAGGATGAGATCGAGGAAGGCGTCCGGCTCCTCCATTCCCTGGCGGAATACGCGGGAAAAGCGAAGCGGGAACCCATCTCCTGCAGCGAGCTTGTGATCGGCATGAAATGCGGCGGCTCCGACGGCCTGTCCGGCATCACAGCGAATCCCACGGTGGGCGGCTTTTCCGATCTGCTCATCAGTAAGGGCGGCACCACCATCCTCACCGAGGTTCCGGAGATGTTCGGCGCGGAAAACCTTCTCATGAACCGCTGCGAAAACGAGGAGCTGTTCGACGAAACCGTGAAGCTGATCAACGATTTCAAAAACTATTTCACCTCCCATGGCCAGAGCATTTATGAGAACCCGTCTCCCGGCAACAAAAAAGGAGGCATCTCCACCCTGGAGGACAAATCCCTCGGCTGCACCCAGAAGTCCGGCTCCGCCCCGGTAAAGGGCGTGCTTTCCTACGGAGAGCCTGTGAAAAACCACGGCCTGAACCTGCTTTCCGCTCCCGGGAACGACCTGGTGGCTTCCACTGCCCTGGCGGCTTCCGGCGCGCAGATCGTCCTGTTCACCACCGGACGGGGAACGCCCTTCGCCTCCCCGGTCCCCACCGTGAAGATTTCCAGCAACACGCCCCTTTATGAAAAGAAGAAAAACTGGATCGACTTCAACTGCGGCGCGCTGCTGGAGGGAACCTCCCTCTCCGACCTTTCGGGGCAGCTGTTCGACTATGTGCTCCGTGTCGCAGGCGGGGAGCAGGTCAAATCGGAGGCGGCAGGCTTCCACGATATGGCGATCTTCAAGCAGGGCGTGACCCTGTAGCGAATCATCTGAAAAATATGCGGGAGAAAAAACATGAAAAAATTATGCTATGAAACCTTACAGGAAAAGAATTATGACGGCTATCTTCTGAAGGAAGCCCCCGAGCGTGTACTCCAGTTCGGGGAAGGCAGCTTCATGAGGGCTTTCGTGGATTATTTCATCGACCGGATGAACGAGGACGCGGACTTTCACAGCAAGGTGGTCCTGGTCCAGCCCGTCGGTACCTCCGGCTTAAAGGAAGCCATCAATGAACAGGAGGGGCTCTACACCCTGTACCTGCGCGGAAGCGAGAACGGCCGGAAGGTCAACCGCAAAAGGATCATCTCCTGTGTCAGCCGCTGCCTGAATTCCGCCACTGATTTTGACGAGGTATTAAAATGCGCGGAAAATCCCGAGCTTCGCTTCCTCTCCTGCAACACCACGGAGGCCGGCATCGCCTACGATCCCTCCTGCCAGTTTGCGGACCGTCCGGCGGCAAGCTATCCGGGCAAGCTCACCCAGTTTCTTTACAGACGCTTCCAGACCTTTGGGAACCAGCCGGGAAAGGGCTTTCTCATCCTGGCCTGCGAGCTGATCGACGACAACGGCAAAGAACTGGAAAAATGCGTGAAAAAGTATGCTAAGCAGTGGAATCTGGGCGCGGATTTCCTGGCCTGGATCGAAAAGGAAAACACCTTCTGCTCCACCCTGGTGGACCGCATCGTGACCGGCTTCCCCAGAGCCGAGGCGGATGCCCTCAACGAAGAGAACGGCTATATCGACAACGTGATGGACACCGGCGAGGTCTTCGGCTTCTGGGTCATCGAAGGCCCCCAGTCCATCAAAGACGAGCTTCCCTTTGAAAAGGCCGGCCTTCCCATTCTGGTCACAGACGATCACAAGCCCTACAAGCAGCGCAAGGTCCGCATCCTGAACGGCGCGCACACCTCCATGGTGCTGGGCGCATACCTGGCCGGGCAGGATATCGTGCGCGACTGCATGGCGGACGATGTGATCCGCGGCTTCATGAACAAAGCCATTTATGAGGAGATCATTCCCACTCTCACCCTGCCTGAGGCGGAGCTGAAGGATTTTGCGGCTTCCGTAACGGAACGCTTCCGCAATCCCTTCATCGACCATGCGCTCCTTTCCATCTCCTTAAACTCCACCTCCAAGTGGAAAGCGAGAGTGCTTCCTTCCCTGAAGGGCTACGTGGAGAAAAACGGAACCCTGCCCGCCTGTCTGACGGCTTCCCTGGCCTTCTACATTGCCTTCTATCACGGGACGAAGCTCACTGACGCAGGCCTCATCGGAACCCGTCCGAAGGGAAACGAATATACCATCAGCGACGACAGGAAGATTCTGGAATTCTTCTATGCCCATAAGGATGACAGCGCCGAGGCTCTGACCCACGCCGTCCTCTCCCGCGCCGACTACTGGGGCATGGACCTGACACAGATCCCCGGCCTGGAAGCCGCCGTCCGCGGGGATCTTCAGTACATTGAAGAAAAGGGCGCTTATGAAATGATGAAGCGGAC
>DWUW01000103.1 GCA_019120525.1 Candidatus Eisenbergiella stercorigallinarum
CAATGATGGTGTACAGCGCCATATTTCCCGCGCTGGCAGCCCGCAGGGATACGGAAAGGAGCTTCTGCTTTACATCCTCCGGCACGGGCCTGTTTTCAAAAACGCGCATGGACTTCCGGCTTTCCAGAAGCCGCAGGGTTTCATTCTCTTTCTGCATGGTCTGACCTTTCTTCTGCTTCCGCAAAAGGGAGCCGCCGCCCTTTTTTACATGGGCGGCGGCTCCCCGCCTGTTTTGATATCCGTTTATTTCGTCTCAAGAAGCTTTTCCACGCTCGCAAGCTTCACGCACAGGACGAACAGCTCCGTGGCCTGTACCAGCTCATGCAGAGGCGGGAAGGAAGGCGCGATACGGATGTTGCTGTCGTGGGGATCCTTTCCGTAAGGATAGGTCGCTCCGGCGCCGGTCATCACCACGCCGGCTTCCTTTGCCAGGGAAACGATCCTCTTCGCGCAGCCATCCAGGGCGTCGAAGGAAATGAAGTAGCCTCCCTTCGGCTTCAGCCAGGAGCCGATCTCAAGGCCGCCCAGCTCTCTCTCCAGGATCTCCTCCACCGCTTCAAACTTCGGACGCATGATCGCGGCATGCTTTTTCATATGCTCCTTGATCCCGTCCAGGTTTTTGAAATAGCGCACATGACGCAGCTGGTTCAGCTTGTCATGGCCGATGGTCTGGATGGACATCTGCTTTTTGATATCCTTCAGGTTATTGTAGGAAGCGGAGATCGCCGCCACGCCGGAGCCGGGGAAGCTGATCTTGGAGGTGGAGCTGAACTTGTACACCAGATCCGGATTTCCGGCCTCCTCGCATTCATGCAGGATCTCCAGAATGGTATCCTGGTCGTCGTCATACAGATGATGCACATTATAGGCATTGTCCCAGTAGATACGGAAATCCTCAGCGGCGGGCTTCAGTCTGGCAAACCTGCGCACCGTCTCGTCAGAATAGGTGATTCCCTGCGGGTTGGAATACTTGGGCACGCACCAGATGCCCTTGATCGCCGCGTCCGTGCTGACCAGCTTTTCCACCATGTCCATATCCGGTCCTTCCGGCGTCATGGGAACGTTGATCATCTCGATCCCGAAATACTCCGTGATCGCGAAATGCCTGTCATAACCGGGAACCGGGCAGAGGAATTTCACAACCGGGAGCTTGCACCAGGGGGTGCTTCCGCACACGCCGTGGGTCATGGAACGGGCTACCGTATCGTACATCACATTCAGGCTGGAATTGCCGTAAATGATGATCTTGTCGGCGGGAACCTCGATCAGGTCGGCCAGAAGCTCCTTCGCCTCCTGGATGCCGTCGATCACGCCGTAGTTTCTGCAGTCGATCCCCTCTCTGCACTTCAGATCGGAGGAGCTGTTCAGCACATCCATCATTCCCATGGAAATGTCCAGCTGCTCCGCGGACGGCTTTCCTCTGGACATATCCAGCTTCAGGCCCATATCCTGAAATTTCTTATACTCCGCCTCCAGTTCATTCTTCAGTACTTCCAGCTCTTCTCTGCTTCTGTCTCTGTACGCCTTCATCTCTTCCTCCATGCGGGAGCGCTTCCGGCTCCCCTGATGCCTGCCTGCGTGCTTCATAAAAAAGAAGCTGATTATGCAATCAGCCCCTTTCCCCGGACGAATAAGCTGGAAAAGGGACTCGAACCCTCGACCTACTGATTACGAATCAGTTGCGCTACCGACTGCGCTATTCCAGCGTAACCCGAACAATCAGCATTATACGTTATCCGTTCTGATTTTGCAAGACTTTTTTCTCATATTACATTAAAAATCTCGCCCACCCCGCGAAGAAGGAAAGCAATCCTCTCAGCGCGCGTTCCGTCAGGCTGTCCTTCTGGGCGGTCATACCCTCCGGGGCCAGAACGGTATTATCGTCCAGCACGGTCAGCGTTTCCCGCTCGTATTCCGCCATTTCCCGGCGCAGCTCGCCGTTCAGGCCTTCGCTGTCAATGACCAGCATGAGCTCCGTATCCAGATAGGCGCTGCGCATATCCCAGTTAAAGGAACCGATGCCGGAAAGGCGGCCGTCCATCACAAAGCATTTTCCATGATAGGATATGCCGCCGTCATATTCCAGGATACCGACGCCGGTTTCCAGGATTTTTCCCCGGTTCTTCGCGTAATCCATGGAGCCGAAGGGGTTTCCGTTGTTGGCCGCGGAATTGGTCATCATGACCACCTTTCCCACGGATCCGCAGACTTCGGAAAGGCGCTGCAGCATCCAGTCGTTGCAGATGATATAGGGCGTGTGGAAACGCACCTCCTCTTCGGCACGCTTCATCAGCTCCGTCATCTCATAATAGACCACGGGCTCTTTGGCGTAACAGTGGATGGGGTTGGCAAGCAGCTCGATCTGGCTGGTCTCCTCCGTCATTTCCCGATAATCGCGGTCCGCGAACCAGTCCGGATGCTCCTCCTGAAGAAAGGCGTACCGTTCCTCCAGCGCCGCGCGCGCCTTCGCGACCCTGCTTTTCGAGGAAAGGCCGGGATCGTCCTTCCAGATCCGGCTCAGGGGAAGCTCCCGGATCCGCGTGAAATAACCGAGCAGGTCCGAGAGCGACTGCCCCTGCCCCGGCTCTTCGCTGTATACCAGCACGTCCCAGTCATAATTTTTATAATCCCCATAGTCGCCCAGGAAAAAATCATAGGTATTCCGGCC
>DWUW01000104.1 GCA_019120525.1 Candidatus Eisenbergiella stercorigallinarum
TCATTACATTCCCGGATATATCTTCGCCAGTCTTCCCCGGAAAACCGCCTCCTCCTGTCTTTCTTTTCCTCCATTTTCAGTCCCCCTGAAAACCCAGCTCCCAGCCCTCATGGACCGCAACGCCGATCTGCTCCACATGTCCCTTTCGGCCGTTATACCAGAGCATCCACCTGTTTCCGTCATAGATCGCATAGGGTTTATAGCAGGCCTCTCCGTCCCACGCGCCCGGATCCGGCGCAATGATCGGGTTCTCCGGATGGCGCATCCATCCGCTCACCCCGTCCTTCGATTTTGCCAGCCCGATCTGCGCGTAGTCTTCATTCTGATAGCCGATATAGAACATCAGATATTCCCCGTCCAGCTTTATCACATGACAGCCCGCAGCTTTGTGCTGCTCCCACGGATTCTCCGGATCTGCCTGAAAAACAGGGTTTCCCGCTCTTTTTTTCCAGTGGATCCCGTCCTTACTCACCGCGTATCCAATGGCGTTCGGTTCATACTTTTCTCCGCCCGAATACCACATTTTATAGAGCTGTTCTTCTTCGTCCCACATCACATCCGGACACATCAGCGACGATTTCTCCCAGGGCTCCTCCGGCCAAAGCACCGGTTCGTCCTGTTTTCTCTGAAAATGAATGCCGTCTTCGCTTACCGCATAAAAGATGTGGGAGGTTCCTCCCCTGTCTCCGGAATGAAACTGTCCGGTATACCACATGTGATAAATCCCCTCCCGGTAAACAACCGCCGGCCGGTTCAGATCATTCTCCCACCCCTGCGGGGTCGGGCGCGGAGCAAGGCAGATTTCAGGCTCCGACCAGGAAAATCCATCCCTGCTGTCCGTTACGGCAATGCTTTTTCTGGTTCTCCAGCTGAAGTACATGCGGTATCCTCCGTCCGTCTCCAGCACGGAGATATCGAAGCATACCCCATAGCTTCCTCCCAGAACCGGGTTCCCTTCAAATTTCTCCCAGCCCGCTCTGGTTCCTGTGCAAAATCCCTCCATTTTGCGCCTCCTTTTTTGTTTGTATGGTAAATGTTAACAGTAATCTTTTCTATCCCTCCTTTATTCCAGTCTTTTTAATCATTTATTTTATACATACTGCTTCGTTTTTCGTCTTTTTGCATGACAACATTATAATTTTTATATGGTCTTTTTATCAATAACACATAATGCAGTCAGTTTTCATCCATAACTGTGACACATTTTAATCTCTTATCGTGTTATAGATTTCTTTAAATCAGAACGATACAATAATATTGTGGTAAGACTATGCAAGGATACTGAATCAGAATGGAAAAACTCATCATCACACCAAAAGAAGATAAAGCCGTCACCATGACGATCCGGATCGATAAAACGCTTCAGGATAAATACAATGAGCTTTCCGCCAGAACCAACCGTTCCAGAAACGAGCTGATCTGCATCGCTCTCCAATACGCCCTGGAGCATATGGAGCTGCAGCCGTAAATATGGGAAGATATGATTTCTCAGAACTTTTCCAGAAAAAAACAGCGTATCCATGCCGCATTGAAAGACAGGAATACGCTGTTTTTGATTTGCCGATGTTCTTTTTTCAGAAAAAAAGTTATTCGTTTTCAGGTGCTTTCAGTCCGGTTTTTTCCAGGAAGGCTTCTACCGAACCGGTCGTTACTGCCGCCTGCATCCACGCTTCCACGGGTTCCGGAGCCGTTTCCTCCAGAATCCGCCTTTTCAGCCATTCCGGCACGGTTCCGTGACTTTCCAGTATAAATAGGCAGGATTTAGCAAAGCCTTCTGCTATTCCTTCTTCTTTCCCTGTTTGATGTTCCCCTTCTCGAAGCTTCTTCAGTTCCTCTTCTTCATTATACTCGAAGATCGACATGGCGATCACCTCCGCTCTCTGGCCGCGCAGGAAGTCCGCAAGGATTCCTTCTTCCATGCACTCCGTTACAGCCCTGTCTACCGCTTCCCCGATCGCTGTTTCCCCAACCGCATATTTCCTGATCCGGGCAACAAATTCGCTATACTCCCGCAGGGTCCTGCACCTTTCCATCAGTTCCGGATTGTACCCCTGATTGATGTTCAGATACCGGACCTTCAATTCCAGCTCCGGCTCTTCTTCCTTCTGTAAATAGGCGTCCGACAACTTTATGGTGGTGTCCTCCGGCTGCTCTTCCTTTCCGTTGTAAAATACTACAAAATGGGGCGCCGGGAGCCTGATCTGTCCGGACTGATACAGCGATCTTTTATTCACATACTTTTCCATAAGCCGCGCGATATAGATCAGGTCACGCAGGGGCATGTTCGGATTCCACGTGGACTGGTGCTCGTACAGGGTCATCCTCTCGTCCAGAAGAAAGGATACGTCGTTCTTCATGGCCATATAGACCGCGTTTTCCAGCGTGGTAACCGTCAGGTCGTCCGGATTCTGATAATCCGTCCCGTTCAGGGCGTTGTACAGCTCCAGAATGGCTTTTTTGTCGCCAAATAGCATCCGGAATACCGTATCCTTGTGCTTTCTGTTGGCATATACTGCTTCACTCATCGTACCTCCGTTTCCGCGAAGGCTGCTGTCTCCGTTCTCTTATCCAATACAGGAAACAGCGTCTCCGCCTGTGCGGCGGGTACGGCACGGTCTGCGCAGCAAATGCACAGACCTGGCTGAGTAGTAACACGGCACTCCCTTCGTCCGCTCCCGCCTGGTTTCTCTGGTTGCATTTGTTCTGGAATCAAGCATAGAGCTTCTGAATGGAATGTCAGATGTGACAGACGGCGGAGAATCCGCCGACAGCCGAACGGCTTACAGAATTTTTATGCTTATCTGCATTGTATCATCCTGTTTCTCAGGTTTCAATACTATTTTTTCCAGGTTTAATCCATGACAGGCCTGTCATGGCCCGCTCCGCGCATCCTGGAGGTGGATCCGGAGGCCTTCATCATTGTGAACCGGATCAATGATGTGAAGGGAAGGGGCTTCACGCTGAACAAAGTATACCGACAAAATCCGGCACGGGGAAAAACTTCCAGTGGAAGGCATGTTCCATCTGTTCAGGCTGTGCCAGTCCGGAGGCGATCATCGCCTCCCCGCCGCCCCAGCTCTCCCTCTCTCAAAGCTCATACCTCCGCCCCGCGTCTCCCGGGAGGCAGTGTTTTCCAAACGCTTTCCTCATTTCAACGATCGCTTCCATGCCGGTGCAGTGCAGCGGGATGATCCAGGAAAAACCACAGCGGCGAAGGCCTTCCACAGAAGCCTCCAGCCTCTGCCTGCTGCAGCCGCGAAGGTGCATGCCCGCCAGAAGCAGCCACAGCCGTTTTCCGGGGAATACCTCCTTTACGCGTTCCAGGCAGTTCAGGATCCCCAGATGGGCGCAGCCCGCAAAAACGGCAAGGCCTTCCGGCGTATGGAACACAAGAAGCTGTTCATCCTCCATAAGGTCCGGTACCAGCATATCCCCTCTTCGCAGGAAGAACTGCTCCGGGACCGGCTCCTCCGGGACCACGGCGCGGATCCCGCTCACCGTCCATACGTCCGGGAAAATCTCCTCCAGACTGCCGGTCTGACGCAGAAGCCCTTTTGCCAGAAGTTTACCGCGGCCAAAAGCGCCCTCTCCCCCTTCTTTCCTCCAGGGAATCCCGATATCCCGGTATGTGCCCTTTTCCCGGCTGCCGGACAGCTTTTCCTCAAAAGCGTTTTCCCTTACGAAAACAGGCGCGGGCAGTTCTTCCGGGAAGGCGGGCAGCCCTCCTGTATGGTCATAGTGGCCGTGGCTCAGCACAATGCCGTCCAGCCCTTCCAGGCTCTCTCCCAACTCTCCGGCATTGCGCAGATATACGTCGCTCTGTCCCGTATCAAACAGGATCCGTTTCCCCGCGGCCTCCACCAGGACCGAAAGGCCGTGCTCCGCCAGAAGCCCCCTTCCGTTTGCCGTATTTTCCGTCAGGATCACAATCCTCATCCCAGCCATCCTCCTTTTTATCTCTGCTTCGTTCTTTCTAAAATTTGCATTAAATAACCTGCTCTCTTATTGACTGTCTTTCTGAAACCATTTACACTTTTTATTGGATACTGAAAAAAAGGACGGAACGCCTTTTTCGTCCGAAAAGGAGGATTCCGCAGCTTAAGCCTCTGACAGGAACGACGTTCTTCCCGCTGCGGATAACATTTGAATGGATCTGAATAAACAGAAAAATTTTCTCATCCGCTTCGCGTTTTGGGTGATCATCCTTGCCATCCTTTATATTTGCCTGAAATACGCGCTTCCCTTTTTCGCCCCTTTTGTATTTGCTTTCGTCGCGGCTTTTCTGCTGAACTGGCCGATCCGCCGGGCGGAAAGGAAGCTGCATGTGCCGAGGGTATTTCCCGCGATCCTCATCACGGCGCTCTTTTTCGTGGCCGCGGGAGCCCTGATCACGCTTTTGGGATTCCGGCTGTTTTCTTCCGCCAGGCAGATGATCGGCGCGCTTCCGGATTTCTACAGCGCCACGCTGCTTCCCATGCTGCAGGAGCTGTTTTCACGGCTTGAGGTAACGCTGTCCGCGCTGGATCCTTCCGCGGTCGCCGCCCTGGAGGATATCTCGCAGGATGTGATCAGTTCCCTGGGAAGCCTGGTTTCCAATATTTCCATCAGCGCCATCAGCGCCATATCCTCTCTCGCGGCTTCGGTCCCCGGCACGTTTCTGAATCTGGTCATCACCATTATCGTGACCTTTTTCATGACCATTGATTATCCGAAGATCACGGAGTTTCTCCTGAGGCAGTTTCCCGAAGGAGGCCGCAGGGTCATTTCCGATATCCGGGAATATGTCTGCGGCACGCTGATCAAGTGCATTCTTTCCTACGCGCTGATCCTGTCCATCACTTTTACCGAAATCGCCATAGGCCTGACGCTGCTGCGCGTGCCGAATGCCATTCTGATCGCTGTGGGCATCGCCATTTTCGATATTCTTCCGGTTCTTGGCACCGGAGGCATCATGATCCCATGGGCGGTGATCTCTTTGGTCACAGGAGACCTTTTCCACGGCATTGGGCTTCTGGTCCTCTACCTCGTCATCACCGTGATCCGCAACATCATCGAGCCCAAGATCGTGGGCCATCAGGTGGGGCTCCATCCGGTCGTAACCCTGGCCAGCATGCTGGCCGGCCTGCAGCTGTTCGGCGTCATCGGGCTGTTCGGCTTTCCCATCACCCTCTCGCTCCTGAAGAATCTCAATGACAGAGGCGTGATACACATCTTCAAATGAGTCCCCATCCATGATCTCCATCCGGGCTGCCTGCTGTTAAGGCAGCCCGTTTCCATGCCTGATCTGCGCCTTATCTCTTGTCGCGCAGCATCACATCGTGCGCCCCTCCCTCCACGATGCTCGTGGAGGACACCAGCGTGATCTTGGCTTTTTTCTGCAGCTCCGGAATGGTAAGCGCGCCGCAGTTGCACATGGTGGACTTCACCTTGCTTAAGGTCATGGTCACATTGTCATGCAGGCTCCCCGCGTATGGGACTAAGGAATCCACCCCTTCTTCAAAGGAAAGCTTTCTGTCGCCTCCCAGATCGTATCTCTGCCAGTTCCTCGCGCGGGCGCTGCCTTCCCCCCAGTATTCCTTCATATAACTTCCGTTAATGTTCACCCGTTTGGTGGGGCTTTCATCAAAACGGGCAAAATACCGGCCCAGCATGACAAAATCCGCCCCCATGGCCAGCGCCAGCGTAATATGGTAATCATGTACGATGCCGCCGTCAGAGCAGATGGGGACATAGATTCCCGTTTCCTTATAATATTCGTCCCTTGCCTTCGCCACCTCGATCACAGCGGTCGCCTGGCCTCTGCCGATTCCCTTCTGCTCCCTGGTGATACAGATGGCCCCGCCGCCGATCCCGATCTTGACGAAATCCGCCCCCGCCTCAGCGAGAAAACGGAAACCGTCCCCGTCCACTACGTTTCCGGCTCCCACCTTTACGCTGCGGCCGTATTTTTTCCGGATATAATCCAGCGTGATCTTCTGCCATTCGGAGTATCCCTCCGAGCTGTCAATGCACAGGGCGTCCGCCCCTGCCTCTACCAGCGCGGGGACCCTGTCCTCATAATCCCTGGTATTGATCCCCGCGCCCACCATATACCGCTTGGAGGAATCGATCAGTTCATTTTCATTCTTTTTATGCGTATCATAGTCCTTGCGGAACACCAGATAGACCAGCTCCCTCTCTTTATTCACCAGAGGAAGGCAGTTGATCTTGTGCTCCCAGATGATGTCGTTGGCCTCCTTCAGCGTGGTATCCTCATCCGCGTATACCAGATCCTCAAATTTTGTCATGAATTCGGAAACCTTTGTATCCGGGCTCATCCGGCTCACACGGTAATCCTTGTTCGTCACGATCCCGAGGAGCTTTCCCCCGTTTGCCCCCGTTTCCGTAACCGCGACCGTGGAATGGCCTGTCCGCTCCGTCAGCTCCAGCACATCCCTCAGCGTCATATCCGGCGATACGTTGGAATCGCTCACCACAAATCCCGCCCGGTAGCGCTTCACCCTTCTCACCATCTCCGCCTGCTGCTTTGCTGGCTGTGAGCCGTATATAAAAGCCATTCCTCCCTCCTGTGCCAGCGCCACCGCCAGCCGGTCGTCGGAAACGGACTGCATGATCGCGGATACCATTGGAATATTGATGGAAAGCTCCGGCTCCTGCCCCCTTTCAAATCTGACCAGCGGTGTTTTCAGACTTACCTTCGACGGAATGCATTCCGTGGAGGAATACCCCGGTATCAGGAGATATTCGCTGAAAGTCCTTGACGGTTCCCCATAATAAAACGCCATATACCCTCCTTTTTGAGGCTGCCGGCAGCGGAAGCCCTTCCTCCGCCCGCCGGGCAGCCAGCCTGTTATCTTCATTATAGCTTCGGCCCGGACATGCGTCAACCGCCGCCTTTTCCCGGCCGGGGAAGGTTTTTTTCTGAAAATAGAAACGTTTTTTTGGTAATCTATCCCAGGATATGATATAATAACAAAGATTGAAACCCATCCGGAATATCAAAAATATGGGGGGAGATTGTGATGATGAAAGAACTGCTGATACAGTTTTTTGACGCCTATCTGGTAAAACGGGATCTGGAGGAAGCCCTGTCCTTTCTTTCCGACCAGGTGATCAGCCTTGGGACCGGCGCGCAGGAGATCGCCAGGAACAAATCTGAGCTGCGCGAACTGATGATCCGGGAATTCCAGGCAATCCCCAACGGATTCCATTATGAGATCCGGGATTATCTGGAGCACTGTTATCCGGACGGCCTTTTCAGCATTTACTGCAGCGTCATAACCTCCATGCCTGATGAAAACGACGGGGAGCTGCTCTTCCAGACCAGGCTTACCGCAACCGCGGCCAGGCTTGAAGACGGATGGAAAATCGTCAGCCTTCACATGTCCGCCCCTTCCGACCAGCAGGAGGAGGAAGAATTTTTCCCGATCAAATACGGCAGGCAGGCCATAGGGAAGCTGGGCCTGGCCGCGAACAAGAACCTGATCGATATCATGCTGTCCATGCTGCCCGGCGGGATCATGGGCGCCTATCTGGAAAAGGGGCTTCCCCTTTACATCATAAACGACACCATGCTGCATTATCTGGGGTATACCTACGATGAATTCGTGGAGGCGACCGGGGAGGAAATGGAGCGGATCATTGAGCCGCAGGACTGGAACCGGGTCGAAAAGGCAATCTATGACGGTTTCCATAAAAACGGCAGCTACGACGTACAGTACCGTGTCATCCGCAAGGACGGTACAAGGATGTGGGTCAACGACAAGGGGCGGGAGATCACCACGGAGGACGGCCGGAAAGCCATGGTCAGCGTCATGCTGGATATCAGCGAAGATATCCTGCTCCAGCAGAAGCTGATGCGGGAAGTTATGGAGGATTTCCTTACGGGTATCCTGAACCGGAAGGGCGCCCTCTTCCATATCGAAGGCTTCCTCAAGAAGCATCAGCCCGGCGCTCTGTTTCTTTTGGATATTGATAATTTTAAAAAGGTGAACGATACCTACGGCCATCAGACCGGCGACCAGGTCCTGTCCCTGCTGGCCAACATCCTGCGGAAGAATACCAGGCAGGAGGATGTCGCCGCCCGTATCGGAGGCGATGAATTCCTGCTCTTTCTCCCCGGCTGTACACAGCCCGACGTCCTGCGGAACAAGGCGGAACGGATCCGCAGCCTTTTCTGCGGCGCGAGCCTGCAGTTTGATAAGGTCGAGCTGTCGGTCAGCATCGGGATCTGCATCGGCGATGGCTATATGGATGTGGACCGTTTGCTGAAAATTGCCGATGACAAATTGTATTCCGTCAAAAAGAGCGGAAAGGGGGGCTTCCTGCTGTAAATAGCCGCCTCAGCTGCTGCGGCCCTCCACTCCGCCATGCCAGCTCGACTCCGCTTCGCTTCGTCTCGCTGCGGCTTATCGCCGTATACAGGAAGAAACGGAGACCCTCCTGCGGGCGAGCCCGCGTCGGGTTTCCGTTTCTTCCTGTGCATGGCTCATGATGAACGTCACATCTCTGCTTCGAAGCGGTCCATGTTGTCTATTTTGCCGATCACCACAATGACGTCCCCGTCCTGAAGGCAGTAATCGGGCTGAACCTCTATGTTCGTCACGCGGCCGCTCTCAATGGCTATGACGTTGAGGCGGTATTTTTTACGGATGCCGTATTCCTCAATGGTCTTCCCGACAAGCTTTCCGGCGACCCTGATCTGGCGGATCTCAACGCTGTTGTCCAGGGAAACATAATCAAGGAAGTTCCTGGAGATAAGACGTTTCCCAAGGCGGATCGCCATATCGCGTTCCGGATAGACAACCTGGGCGCCCAGCTTTTCCAGCACGGAGCCCTGTTCCGCGGTAAGGGCTTTGGCGATTACATGGGGGATCCCCATCTCGACCACGCACATGGTCGTCAGGATGCTGGTATCCATTTTCTCACCGATACAGACAATCACCGTATCGCAGTTCTGGATCCCCACCTCCCTTAAGGTTTCCGCGTTCAGTTCATCCACCACAAAGGCGTAATCCGTATACTGACGGAGCTCTTTCACCTTTGCCTCGTTCTTGTCGATCACGATCACATCCTTACCCGCCTTGGCAATGGTAATGGCCAGCGCGGTACCAAAGCGCCCGAGGCCGATCACGCCGAAAGATTCGGCTTCCTGATTCTTTTTCATATCTGGTTCTGTTCCTTTCTCTTCCTTAAAAAATAAAAATGACATGATTCTGTCTCCCGCGCTAACCGATGGTAACCGGTTCTTCCGTGTACCTGGCGTTGGGCTCCGGATGGTCGATCCACATGGAAACCAGGGTAAACGCGCCGATCCTTCCCGTATACATCACCAGGATGATGACCAGCTTGCCCGCCGCGGACAGGCCGGGCGTGATCCCTGTGGAAAGCCCGACCGTACCGAAAGCGGAGATCACTTCAAACAGAAGCTGGATAAAAGTACAGTCAGGCTCCAGGACGCACATCAGGAAGGTCGCCACACATACCACCCCCAGCGACAGGCTGGTGACCAGATATGCTTTGGACAGATTTTCCTTTGAAATATTCCTGCGGAAGGAGCTCAACGGCCTTTTTACAAAAATGCTCCTTGCCGCCTGCACCAGTACGAAGAAGGTGCTGGTCTTAATACCGCCGCCCGTGGAACCGGGAGACGCGCCGACGAACATCAGGATACACAGGACAAACAGGCCCGCATTGGTAAAATCTCCGATGGCATAGGTGGAAAACCCGGCCGTCCTTGCCGATACGCTGTGGAAAAAGGCTCCGAGCCAGGAAATATCCTCCGTCAGCTTCAGCAGCACCGTTCCCGTCACGATCAGGACGATACTGGTGGTAATGACCACCTTGGAATGCAGGGCGAGCTTTTTAAAGCGCTTCTGCTTCAGCACGTCCAGGATGACCAGAAAACCGATACCGCCGAAAATGATCAGTCCGCAGGTCGTCAGGTTTAAAAGGATATTCTCCTGATACGGGATCAGGTTGCGGAGCCCGCCCAGAATATCAAAGCCCGAATTGTTAAAGGCCGCCACGGAATGGAACACGCTGATCCACAGGGCGCGCGGCAGCGGATAATCCTGGCTGAACACGATAAAGCTCAGGACCGCTCCCGTAACCTCAAAAAACAGTGTCATGAACAGGACCGCGCGCACCAGCTTGACGATCCCCCGGAAGCTGTCCACGTTCAGGGCTTCCTTGGCAAGAAGCCTTCCCCGGATGCT